>JAUYMQ010000537.1 GCA_030698575.1 Deltaproteobacteria bacterium | reverse complement strand
AAATCTTCTTACGCCAGCGCAACAAGCCTACATCCGGACTGTTGGACTGAGTGTTCGCGATCACGCGGCTTTAGGCAACTTGACATGGAATATTCTCGATGTTCGTAAAATTGGACCCTCCATGCCCTCGCGCCTTCTGGCGTCACACGACGCTGGCTCGCCGGAAAACGGTCTAAACGGGGCCGTCGCGAACTTCGAGCAAGCTGCGATTGTTGGCAACGACGGCGGCCAAAACCAAACGGGATTGTCGCAAGTTACCGTTGGCAGTGTCGGTTCGCTTCAATGGACCGACAAAGGCGGTGCCGGTACTGAAGCCAGCCCCAGTGGGGCCGCCATCAGTTGGGGCAATGGACAGCCTTGGGATGGCAATACGTTTAACAACCGGCTGAGTGACTTTTCCAACTACGGCAAAGTTACCTTCCGCATGTCGGCCACTGACGCGCTTAATGCCGTCGGGTCTCTCGGGGTACAAGCTTGGTTCCAGACCGGAGAGTACAACACGCCCGAAGCTGCGTTTCAGACGACGTCCGGAGGTGGCGTTGGATTGGATGGCGAGATAAATCTACCGATTGATGGATTGTATTACGATCTCGTCTTTCCATTGTCGGCTGTAACGAACCGTCTCAACGTGCAGCAATTCGGCGTCAATCTGTTCGCTCACACGAACGACCTGGTGATCAACGTCGATTCGATACGGTTCGACGAAGTAACTGGCGTCCCAGGCGACTACAATGGCAATGGCGTCGTGGACGCGGCGGATTACGTCCTCTGGCGCAAAGGCGGCCCGCTTTCGAATGAAGTCGATACACCAGGCACAGTGAATGAAGCCGATTACACGGCGTGGCGGGCTCGGTTCGGTAACGCTTTCGGAAGCGGCAGCGTAGCCGGCGCAGCCGTGCCCGAACCGGCTGGTGTGGTGCTGTTGATTTCGGCACTGCTCGGCACCTTGGCCGTAGCTACGAATCGTAATCACGGGTCTCAATCATCCTGAAGCAGCCTAAGCGACCGAAGGATCTATACTGGGGCAAGCCGGATTCGTCGTTTTGCTCAGAATGACATTGGCCTGATGGGCCAACAGGTGTTTGCCTGTTTTTTACGCGGCGCCTTATAATTGGCATGTGTCGTGCCTTGCCGCGTTTTTCCGGCTCCCCACTGGCATTAACTGACAAATTCAGCTAGTATCTGTTCAAGTGCTTTAACAGCTAAAAAGCCAGCGGTAGAGCCAGGCGGAGGTTCGTGAAAATGTTCGCCTCTTTTCGTAGTCGCTCGCAGGGCGGGTTCATCTCTGTAGGGGCCGTAGGTCAACGGCTGCTGAACAATTTTCTTTCCCTCATGGTTCCGGCATTGTGGTCTCTCCGCAGGATGACGGTTGCCCTGAGTTGTGTTGGCGGAATCGCGTTGTCCGTCCTGCGTCGCTTGGGCGAAGCGGCGCGGCGGTTGAATTCATCTCTACGCAGTCACCGGACGTGGCGGTCATCATGCCGACACGTGTTCACCGGGCTGAATAAAACCATGTTCGCAGCGGTCGGGCCGAATTCACGCTGTCGCGGTCACCAAGGGATGCTCTTTTCTCTGGGAGAGAACGAGAGCCGCTTGGGCCGAATGAAGGCCGGTCGCGGTCACCAATCCGCTGGGGCGCCGTCGCCGCAGCGAGACGCCACAAAGATTCCGCACTGCGTCAATGATTCTTTGTCTCCGGGGTTAAGCCACTTGCTTCTTTCTTCCGAGGCGTACCCGGTTAGCGGCCGCGGTCCGGTCTCTGGCCGGTCCTCGCTCGAAGGTTTTTCCGTCTCGCATCATGGCGTACAACACGCGCAGCAGCCGGCGGCCCATGGCGACGTTGGCCTTGGGTTTACCAAGCCTCTTTACCAGTCGCTGGCGAATCGCTTCCTGTCGGGCATCGCACTGGCAGAGCGTGACGGCCGCCTGGCACAAGGCCCACCGCAACGTGACCGAACCGGCCTTGGTGATGTTGCCGCTTTGAGTGCGTCCGGCCGACTCCTTCATGTCGGCGGTAAGGCCCGCCCAGAACTCGAGGGTGTCGGCGTTGGGAAAGCGATCGAAGGGTCCGATCTCGGCGGCGATGATCGCCGCCCAGATCTCTCCAATGCCGGGCACGCTCACCAGCAGCGAGATGATCGGCGTGAACCGCTCGCTCCGCGTGGCGAAGTTGATCTCGCGCCGCAGCCGCTCTCGATGACGCTCGGTGAGCATGACGACGTCGATGAAGTCGGCGAAGGCCTGTTGCTGGACCGGCTTCAAGAGGTCCCGGTTCGCGAGCAGCCAGCGCTGGGCCGCGGCGCCGTCGAACTTGGGGCCGCGAATGTTGGCCGCGTTGAGCATGCTCTTCATGGCATGCTTGCTGCGGGACAACAATCGACTCAAGTGACGCCAGTGCCGGCCCCGCTTACGGAGCTGCATCAGCTCCTCGTCGGCGATGAATCCCAGCGGGCACTCGCCGCGCGCCAGTCGCGCGGCGATGTCCAGCGAATCGTTCCAGTCGGTCTTGCGCCGCTTACCGCGACGGCTTGCCAGTTCCGTGGCGTCGGCGATGTCGATCCGCGCGACGCAGTCGCGAAAACGATCGATGAACCATTCCACGAACGGGCAGGCTTCCACGGCCAAGTGCACCGGGCCAGGAAGCGCCTGCAGCCAAGCCTCGATCTTGCCCGTGCTCTTCGTGCTGATCTTAAGCCGGGTGATCTCTCCCGCCGCATCGACGGCGGTCAGCGTCACGGTGCACTTGTGCAAGTCAACTCCCACAAACGATTGAAACGCGCTCGACATGGAAAAACTCTCCGTGTACGGGGCCAAAAGGTAAAAACAACTACGGAGAAGCGTACCAACTTCTCCAGGCCCCTACACGGTTTTACGCTCGTGGAACTACTGGTTGTAATCGCGATTATAAGCCGTGTTGGCTGTCGAAACGCAAAGCGGGTTGAAGAATCACCATTGTTTGTAAACGGGAGTAAAGAGATATGAATCGACGTACATCATTGCTTTGGGCCGCGGCTCTAGTGTTGTCGGCCACCTCTCAGCTTCAGGCGGCAGACCTTTTCTGGCAGGGCGGAACGCGCATCCTGACCGACGCCAACTACACCAACACGGACGGCACGGCTGCGCTCTCGTCTCCGCTGCCCGGCGACGTCATTAATTTTGGCGCCGGCGGGACGGCAACGTTTGACGGGACCGCCGACTTCGGAAAGCTCCGTGTTGGTCACAACCAGGCGACGCTGTCGACACTGAATGGAACGGGTACGGTCACGATCAACAACGGCGCCCAACTCACGCTTACCGCCGGGGCGTCCGGCGTCGGGAACGCGGCGATGTGGGTCGGCGCCGCCAACGGCACCGCGCCAAACGGCACGCTCAACATCGACAATGCGACGGTCACAGCGAACCGGCTCGTGGTGGTCGGCTATGGAAACAACGTCAATCGAACCGGCACGGTCAATATCACCAATGGCGGCAAATTAATCCTTCTAGACGGCAATCTCACACTTGCCGAGCGGACCGGGAGCAGTAACGGGGTTCAAGGCTACGTCAATATGGATGGCGCCACCTCGGAACTATCGGTTAACCAAGCACATCTTATCATCGGCAACTATGGGGCCAAGGCGGCCTATAATCAGACGAACGGCACCGCCACGATCAGCAACCAGATCATCGTCGGCCAGCGGAATTCTGACAATTCGAGTTTCAGTATTTCCGGTGGCGCCATTACCGCCGGCGGCGCCATGAATGTTTCCAACGGCACGAC
>JAUYMQ010000532.1 GCA_030698575.1 Deltaproteobacteria bacterium | reverse complement strand
GCTGCGTGGATACGACCGGCCGGCCGAAGGCCATCGCTTCGAGAATTTTGAGCCGCGTCCCGCCACCCGCCCGGAGCGGTGCGACGCAGATGGCCGACCGCCGGTAGAAGGGCTCGACGTCCTCCACTTCTCCGGTAACTTCGACTCCATCTCGCT
Organism: Deltaproteobacteria bacterium; assembly: GCA_030698575.1. Classification (GTDB taxonomy): domain Bacteria; phylum JAUYMQ01; class JAUYMQ01; order JAUYMQ01; family JAUYMQ01; genus JAUYMQ01. The sequence goes on along the minus strand of JAUYMQ010000532.1, from coordinate 3,140 downwards.
CGCCGAGTCGCGCCACGTCGGGATCCGGAGACCTGCCAACCAGCCGAAAGGTCACGTCGGGAAGCTGCCGGCGAAGCAAGGGGAAGACGTTGTCGACAAAGTGGATGACCGCATCGACGTTCGGGGAATAGGTGAAGGCGCCCACAAACAGGATCTCCCGGCCATTCGTGGGGGGGAGTGGGCGAAGAGCGCGGCAGTCGACGCCGTTCGGGACCACCACGACGTTCAACTGCGCGTCATCATCCTTCAGCGCGCGCCGTTCTCGCTCTGATGGAACCAGTACCAGATCGGCCTCCCGGATCATACGGCGCTCGGCGCGGGCCATTCTTCCCGTATCGAGCCGCCGCACCAGCCCCTCGAGCATGGATTCCGGAGCCCTCACCTGCCGGGCGGCCGTCTCGCTCTCGAGGTTGTGCAGATCGAGCACCTTGCGCGCGCCGCACCGGGCTATGAGCGGCCAGTACGCGCACAGCCAGCTCCCCTCCATAATTACAAGGTCGAGACTTCCGCCGGAAAGAAGTTCTTCGAGCCGCCGAGCCACGGGGCGGAAGTAGAAGCCAGCCGCCGCCAGGGGATAGGGCCCGGGAAGGAAGGCAATCCCTTTCCCGAACTTCCGGAGCAGGTTCGGGCGGGGCAAGGGAAGCGCGTGGATCTCCGTGAAGACCTTGCGGGAAGCCTCGATCGCGTCAGGGCTCGTCGGTGACAGTGTCCGGCAGAGCAGCCGCTGATCGATCTTTCCGACCATGTGCCGGGCCAGGTTTACCACCCGCAGATCGTAGCCGCCGTGCGCCGGAAAAGGGAAAGTGTAGGCGAAGCTCAGCGAGCGGGTCATCCGCTGGCCTGCCTTTCCAGGATTCATCACCGCCCCCCCGCAATTGCGCCGCGCGAGCCGATACGCGCCACATCGCGCAGAAGAGCCACATCTTCCCTGTCGATCCCTCCCAGCAAGAAGATGAGGGCGACGTAGGCCGCACCCGACGCCGGAATGGTGATCGCGGACGAGACACCCCGAAGCAACCAGGCCACGCCAATCATCCCCGCCACCGCGGCCAGGATACGCCCCAGGTCTCGCCAGAGCGCCGGCACGAGAGTTGCCCGGGGAATGAGCAGGAAAGCCGCCACCAGCATGACAACTTCCGTGAAGAGCATCGCCGACGCGCTTCCGATCCCGCCGTTTCCGAAACGTGTCTGGCAGAGGGGGATCAATGCAGCGTTCAGACCGATGACCAGAAGGACACAGAGCCCCTTCGAGGAAGCCCAGGCGGACTGGCGGTTCGCCGCCATGATGGCCGTTCCGAGGATGATGTTGATGAATACGAGGATGAAGTAGGGGCTCAGGACCTTCAGGATGGTCACGGCGTTCGAAAAATCCTCGAGTCCGTACGCCAGGGACACGGCCTGCTCCGCGAATAACCAGGTCCCTGCCGCGATGGGCATTCCGAGCAGCAGCATGGCTCTCAGGCCCGTGGCAGTCATGAGACGGTACCCTTCCGGACGGCTGATGAAGAGCCGCGAGAGGGTCGGGAAGAGCGCAGCCGCGAGTATGGTCGCTGGAAAGATAAGAATGCCGACGAACCGGATCGCCGCACCGTACCAGCCCACGACTTCCGCGGGCGCAAGCTTTGACAGCATGATTGCGTCGATTGCTGCGTGGGCCGTCGTCACGATTCCGTAAAAGAGAAAGGGAACGCCCCCGCGCAGGATTTCGCGGGCGGTTCGCAGATTAACGGTGGGGCGCGGAACACCCAGGCGCCGGAGAATGAGCGCCAGAAGGGGGAGGGCCGCCGCGGCGCCGAGAACTTGCGCCTCGATCACCGTCAGGATGCCGCCGTCCAGGAGAATGGCAATAACGGTTGCCGCCGCCACGACGGTCCGGAAAGCGACGCGGGAAACCGCCTCGAACTCCATTCGCTCCGCGCCCCGGTAGATGACGCTGAAGCCATTCCCGAGAGAGCTGGTGAAATGAAAGAGGACCATCAAGGCGATTGCCGATCGCGTCGCCTCCTCATAGCCGAGAACATGGGCGGCGCCCATCACGGGAATGTAGACAGCTGCGGTGGCCGCGGCGCGAAGGGCAAGTCCCGTACCGAAATATTCTCCGGCACGATCCCGGTCGCGCGAGACCGCGCGCACGACGTAGAAATCCTGGCCGAGCTCCACGAGAATGAAGACGGACTGGACGAAAGAAAATGCGACGTAGAAGACGCCGTAATTCTGCGCTCCCAGATGTCGCGCCAGAAGGGCCGTCACGGCGAAGGAGAGGATCGCCGTGACGATCTGCGAGAGAACGAGAAACAGGGCGTTCTGGGCGACGACGCGCCGGCCGACGCCCTCGGCGGGCGATAGAGCGCCGGTTCCTCCGTCGGTCGCGGTGCTTGCCCGGGGGGCGGCGGGTTCCCGCCTCTCGCCTGTCTTCAGGCCCATGTGATCACCCCCCAGCCATGGCGCGGTCGCGGCCCGTATCCGGTCCTCCCGTCCGCAGGCGGAAGAGAACGGTAAGCATGCCCGCGAGCGTCCCCAGGAAGAGTCCGCCGCGCTGAGTGGCGAGATAGTGATCGACGGTCGCTATGAAGAGGCTTGCAATCAGAGCGGTCAGGATGAAGTAGCTGACCGCCTTCAGATAGGGGTCGCCCTGCCAGCGCAGCTCCTGCGCGGCGAAGATCAGCAAGCTACCCAGGTAGATAAGGAAGAGCAGCGCTCCGATGGTTCCCATGTAGGCCCAGATTCCCAGCAACGTGTTGTGAGGGTGATATTGCCAGTCCTCGAAGAGTGCGCTGATGTCGGCCAGAGGAACGTGAAGCTCGAACTTGTGGCCGAATCCCAGCCCCGCGGGGTGATCCAAGATCGTAGTTTGCAGGTTGATGTTCTCTGCAACACGGTAGAGGTTGGAACTGTAATCGGTTGTTCCCGCCTGGGGTGCGAAGACCGAACGAAACTTCTGGACTGGAAAACCCAGCGGACTGCCTGGTCGGTCCCAGAAGACGGCTCCGTATATCAGGCAAAGTAGCAGCGCGGGGATCGCGAGTCTGATCGCTGCTCGCCGCCGGCCGTGCAGCAGGAAGGGGATGAGGCCCAGGCTCATGGCGAGGGTCACGTAGCTGGCCCGCCTCAGATTCAGAACGACTCCGGCGGCGAGGACG
>JAUYMQ010000528.1 GCA_030698575.1 Deltaproteobacteria bacterium | reverse complement strand
CGCCTGGAAGTCGTCGCGGTGATCCTCAAAAATCCCAATCGCGTTCAGGAAGTCGGCGGAGGTCCGGCCGCTACAAGGGCTGTGAAGGCAGAGAAAGCTACCCCGCGCATACCCTCCGGTATGGGCAGGGAGATACGCTGTTGCGCTGATGTCGCTCTCGCGCTCGTGTTCCGCCTCGAAAGGGCAGGTGAGGAATATCTTCCCGTCTGCGGCCGTCCCGGTGACGAGCCCCTTCTCATAGAGCGCGACCACCACCGGATCGTTCGATACGGCGTTGGCAAGCGTCGCCGCCTTCGTGCTGGCCTTGCTGGTAGTGCTCGGTTCGATCGCAAAACGCCGCTCTAGCTCCGCCCACAGGGCGTCTAACTCTTCGGGCGTCACAAGGCGCAGCTCGCTCGGCAGACCGGCCGGCCACTCGTACCGCGCACCACCAGGGTGTGTTCCAGCTACGACTGCTTGCTGCCCACTTCCTAGAAGTTCGACCAGTCCGTGCGCGGTCTTGATAACGCGCTTCGGTAGATCACCTGGCAGCGCGAAGAGGAAGAGGACCTTCGACGAGTCAGCCCTCGAACGCATCGGCAACTCGCCGAGGTGGTCCGTAACACACTTGCGGATCTCGAGCGCCTGTGCCTCGTCAGTGATGTCGATGTCGATCGCACGCGCTGATCTGGTGATTAGGCAGATCCCATAGTCCGGCTCGCCGGACCAACGCTTCAGGTCCGCGGGCGTCGCGGTGTGCGAGGTCCACCTCGCGATGCCGACGATTTGGCGTTGACGGTCGTATACCGAGGGCACCTTTCCCGCCATTTTAAGTTTTGACGCGGGGCTTATTGGCGCAGAGGCGTTCGAGACGACCGGGAGCAGATCCTGGCCGAGATCCAATATGCCGTCGAAGTGAAACCAGTCTGCCTCGGTGGCGCCGTAGTGGATCATGCTCTCTCAACCGGCGGGTTGATGAGGTAGTACGCCGCGGTTATTAACCGCTCTGGCGAATCGTCGAAGAGGCCCAACGCGCTGTTGCAGCGGCCGCACAAGATCCCGCGCGGTGTGCGGGTCGTGTGATCGTGGTCAGCGCACGCCTTCGAACCCGACCTAGCCTGCGTCCTGCCGGGGCCGAGCATCTTCTTGCCGCATATGGCGCACAGCCCTTTCTGCCGCTCAAGTACGCGGGCAAACAGCGCTGCGTTGAACCCCGTCGCGAGTTCGCGCTGACGGGCTTTGTGCGCCGGCCGGGTGTGGTATTTTCTAGCGCGTTGCCGATCGAGCGCCTCGCCGGTAGGCCTAGTGCATATCTTGCACCAGCTACGCAACCGGCCGTCTCGCACACCTTTGCGCGTACCCCGGACGTAGAAGTTGTCGAGTGTTTTGTCTTCACCACACTTCGAGCACCTTCTACGGCCTTGTTGGGCCAGATCCTCGGATGCTTGGCGTGCTGCTGCACGAGCCGCCGCGCCCGGTCTTGCTTGCCTCCAGGCAGCGCTCGTGGCGATGGCGCAGGGTTTGCATGACGATGATCCGTTGCTTTTGCTTGCGTCACGCGAGAACGCCTCGAGCGGCTTCTCGACCCCGCACTTAGAGCACCGCTTCACGCTTTGCTTTTCGTCTTCTTCGTGAGGCGGGCGATTTTCCTCTGTAGCTTGGCGACCGTGTCGCGGGCCGCATCGCGCTCGCGACGAGCCGTGATCACGTTTTCCTGCTGGCGGACGGCCGATTCCGCCAGGGCGGAGATGCGCGCCTGCTGCATCCCGAGGAGGGCGGCGAGTCGCTCCTCGTGGAGCACCCGGACGTAGGTGAGCGCGAGCTCGGCTGTTACGCCCGCCTTCTCGAGGGCCTTGTCGATTGCCTCGATGCAGTCCCAGGCCGCGACAAATTGCTTGCCGGGTAGGGCCATGATTTTATCTTTCAGTGCTGTGGAGTACATCACGCTCCCTCTGTGACGGATGCCAGAGACTAGCATACGCTATGCGGACGCGCAATTTTCTCTTCGCCACCTGTTGATTTTTAGCGAGCATTTGATTAGTATTCACGAATGGCCGACATAAAAGAGATCCGCCGGCAGCAGCTCCGTCGGCTGGTAAACGAGCACGAGGGGATGAACAACCTCGCGCGCCGGCTCGGGCTGGCGAAGGGGGCCTATATTTCCCAGCTCCTGGTCACCCCGCCCCACCGGGAGATCAGCGAGAAGACCGCCCGCAAGTGGGAGAAGATCCTCCGTCTGCCCGAGGGGTGGCTCGATGGTGCTGGCGTCACGCCCACGAACGGGTCGGCCCTGAATACCGAGCTCCTCGCCCGGGTACTGAGCGAGGTGACGGAGGCCCTGAAGGTGGCGAAGGTAAACCTCACGCCGGCGCAGCTCGCCGACCTGGTGGCGATGCAGTATGCGGACGCCCTCCCTGGCGGCCGCGTCGACCCCACCCGCATCCAGCGGCTGATCGGGCTCCTGAAGCGTTAGCTTCGTAGTCCACGCGCAGAGGCACACTGTGCGCGTGAAATGATTTTTGACAGCGTCTAGCAAATGCTTTACGCTGCGACTCGTTCAACACAACACGAGGAGCGCTAGAGCATGTCCCTGGAACAGGCAATCGAGAAGAACACCGCCGCGGTACTGGCGCTCACGGCGGTGTTCTCCGCAAAAGCAGGCACACACCCGGCTGGGTCGCCCGCAAACGTCACCCCGCCGGCGGGGAAGACCCCGCCGCCCACCGCACCCACCAACGTCACCTACGAAGCCGTCGCGAAGGTCGTGAGCGACTTCGTCAAGGCGAATGGTCGCGCACCCGCAGTCATTCTCCTCGATCCCTTCAAGGTCACGACGCTCGTCCCCCTCAAGGACAAGCCCGCCGAGCTCGCGGGCGTTCTCGCCGCATTCACCGACCCCGTGAAGGTCGCCGCCGCCAAGGCTGCAGCTGCCGCTAAGGCCGCCGGCTGATGGAGTACCGGGGGGCGTTCGCAAACGCTAAGAGGATGTTCGCTGCCATCGCGGCGGCGCTCGCTCTCCCGCCTGCGGAGCAGGGGGAGGCCATCAGCGGCATCACCCCCTACCGCTCGCGCGGGAAGGGGCGGGGCACGGTCGAGAGGAACTATCTGCGGCCCGTCAACAGCCAGCCGGCGTTTCAGGGCAAGCGCGAGTGTGCGCGGCGCGTGAGGCAGGCGGCCGCATGAGCAAGCGCGAAGAAGAGTGGCGCGATGTCCGGGGGTTCGAAAAGCGGTATCAGGTCAGTGACCTCGGGCGGGTACGAAGTCTAGATCGCACGCTGACCGACGCTCTCGGTCGGACCCGCCGGTTGGTTGGTCGAGTGCTCGCGCAAGAGGTCGGCACAAACGGATACCTCGGTGTTCATCTCGTAAAGGGTGTCCGCCGTCTCGTGCATCGCCTCGTGGCGATCGCGTTCTTACCGGGCGGCCGTGATCTCCAGGTCAATCACAAAAGTGGGGTGAGGAGCGAAAACGCTGCGACTAACCTCGAGTGGCTGACCTGTTCTGACAATCACCAGCACAGCTACCGCGAGTTGTCCCGCAAGCAGCACGCCAAGACCGCGCCGGTCGTGGTTGGTGGTGTGTGGTACCCGAGCGGATTGGCCGCCGCGCAAGCGCTCCACGTAAACGCAGGGTCGATTCAGTCTGCGTTGACGCGCGGCCATCGCTGCCGCGGCATGGAGGTTTGCTATGGGTGAGCACGCGATTCTTTCCCCCTCCGGCGCTGAGCGGTGGATGAACTGCGCCGGCGCGCCGGCGATGGAGAAGGGCCTGCCGGACGAGGACAACGAGTACTCAATCGAGGGGACCTGCGCGCACGTGGTCGCCGCTAAGTGCCTAGTGGAGCGTAAGCAGGCTACCGCCTATGTCGGGCAAAGCTTTGACGGATACAAATTTCACGAAGACATGGCCGAGCCCGTGCAGAGGTACGTGGACACCGTCCTGCGGTACGCCGACGGCGGTCAACTGCTGGTAGAACAGCGCGTTTCGATAGAGATATTCACCGGGGAGGTGGGAGCTAAAGGTACCGCTGACGCGGTCGTAATCCGTCCCGGCGAGTTGGCCCTTATCGATCTCAAGTTCGGTATGGGCGTCCAAGTCCGGGCGGCGCGCAACAGGCAGCTGATGCTGTACGCCCTTGGCGTACGCGAAGAGCAGGAGCTGGCATATGGGCCGTTTGAGCGCATCCGGCTCGTCATCAGCCAGCCACGTCTCGATGGCTACCTCGACGAGTGGGACTGCACGGCCGCCGAGCTGGACGCTTTTGCGAATGAGGTATCTGTGCGGGCGGATGAAGCGCATGGCGTCATGCTTATTCACGGCGACGGCGGCGACATCAGCCAGTACCTGAACCCGTCCGACGACGCCTGCCGCTGGTGTAAGGCGAAGGCCATTTGCCCGGCGCTCGCGAAGTTCGTGCAGGACGCGGCCGGCGCGGACTTCTCGGCCGTTAGCCCAGATCCAGTCATGGTTACGGTCCCGGCAGAGAACTTCAGCCCGGCGCTACTCGCCCAGAAGATGGCCGCGATTCCGCTGATCGAGGACTGGTGCAAGGCCGTCCGTGCGGAGGTCGAGCGCCAACTCTTCGCCGGTGTCGAGGTACCCGGGTGGAAGGTCGTACAAGGCAAGCGCGGCAACCGGCAGTGGACCGACGTCGAGGCTGCCGATGCGCTCCTGCAGAGGATGCGCATGCGGCAGGAGGAGCGCTACAAGATGACGCTCCTCAGCCCGCCCGCGATCGAGAAGGTGCTGAAGTCCACGCCCCGCCGGTGGAAGCGCGTCCTCGACGCCGGCCTCATCGAGCAGCGCGACGGACTCCCGAGCGTCGCGCCCGCCGACGACAAGCGGCCGGCGTGGGCGCCGCCGGACACCTCCAACGACTTCACGGCCACAGAGGAGAGCATGACTTGAGAAACGGCAACATCGTTTTTTACCCGGGCGGGGGCACCGCCGGCTACTACCGCATGTCTGGTTACGCCCGGGGCGGCTCGGTTCTGTTTGCCGCCCACACCAAACCCGGTTGGCTACATCGCGTTGCGGTGAAGTTCGTGCTCGGCTGGAACTGGGTCGATGACCCGCAGCCCGGTTCTGGTGTCAAAGAACCAACCATTAACGGAAGGGTGATGGCTTGAACCGCATGAACGGAAGCATCCTCCCTATGAGCACCCTACTCCCGCCCGCAGCGCGCGCCGCCCTCGTGGCGGCCTCGAAGGTCGAGAGCCGCATCGAGGCGGGCGAGAGCAAGGCCCGCATCGCGGCCGTCGATGCCGCCGTGGCGCAGGCGCGCAGCAACAATCCCGAACTTTTTCAGGAGGTCAAGTGAAGTACAACTATGCCGAGATGGATTTCGTGAAGCACCCCCGAGGCATCGGCATCAGCGGATTAGCGGCGGGCGCTGTTGACGTATCGGGTCCGGGGCCGACCTTGGCGCGTCACATTCTGACAAAGCTGGAGAAACTCGACGCCGCCATCGATGCGTTGAAAAAGGGGCGGGAAGCGCTGCTCCGCGTCGTCGGGACTTTCTCCTCCTCGACGCTCGCCAAACCCGTCCAGGAGGTTCGCGACCTCCTCGCCTGAGTCGCCCCTTTTTTGTCTTCCGAGTCTAGCAACCCCTTATCACACAACGAGAAGTACTGCATGTCAACGAAACTGAAACTGCTCGACGTCCGACTCTCGTTCCCCGATCTGTTCGAGGCCGTCGAGTTCAAGGCCGGCGACGGGAAGCCGCGCTACAACGCGAGCTTCCTCGTCGTCCCAGGGAGCGAGAACGACAAGAAGATCGAGGCCGCGATCGCGGCCGAGGTGAAGGCTGCCTTTGCCGATGCGGCGAAGGGCGCGAAGTGGCTCGCCGGCATTCGCGGGCAGAGCAACAAGGACTGCTACACCGACGGCGACAAGAAGGAGTACGACGGGTACGAGGGGATGAAAGTGCTCTCGTCTCACCGGCGTGCGAAGGACGGCCCGGTCGGCGTCTACGGGAATGTGATCGATCCGCAGACGGGCAAGGTCGTGGTCCTCACGGAGCTCGCGGGCAAACCCTACGCGGGCTCGTACGTGAATGCGACGGTCGAGATCTACCTCCAGACCAAGGGCGAGAACCAGGGCGTGCGCAGCGGCCTCCAGGCGGTGCAGTTCGCGCGCGATGGGGATGCCTTCTCGGGCAGCAAGCCGGCGACGCCGGACGACTTCGATGCCCTCGAGCAGGGGGCCGACGCGGAGGCGATGACGTAAACGAAAAGGGTTGCTGGACTCACCCGCCTTCGGGCGGGTGCTTTTTTGAAACCTCACCGCGTCCCCTGCAGGGGGCGTTCACCCAGGCTCCAGCAGCTTGCGTAGCTGAGCGCCAGGTACGAGACGACGGTCAAGAGGTGGGGTTTCAAAAGGGAGGCATTGGCGCGATTGATTTTTTTCGATACAGAAACTTTTTCCGAGACGCCGATTCGTTGGGGCACGTACCGCTATACGTCCATCTGCGAACCGCTCGTCGCCACATACGCGAAGGACGACGACCCGGTTGAGTGCTGGGATATCACTGCGGGCGGCCCGATGCCGCAGTACCTAGAGTACCTGCTCGAGGACACTGACGACGAGATCGTTAGCCACTTCGCAATGTTCGACCGGAACGTCCTGAAATACGGGCTGAAGAAAGACATCCCGATTCCGCGCTGGCGTTGCTCGATGACGAAGGCGTTGGCCCATGCCCTCCCTGGAGGGCTTGATCTTCTGTGCGAGATCCTCGATGTGCCGCTCGATCAGCGCAAGCTGAAAACCGGGCGCCAACTCGTGCGCCTTTTCTGCATGCCGCGGCCGAAGAACAGCAAGCTGCGCCGGGCGACGCGAGAGACAAACCCCGCCGAGTGGCTGGAGTTCCTAGATTATGCGAAGTTCGACATCCCCTCGATGCGCGCCGTCTGGAAGAAGCTTCCGAACTGGAACTACTCCGGCGAGGAGCTCGCGCTGTATCACCTAGACCAGCGTATGAATGATTTGGGCGTCCCTGTTGATGTCGATCTAGCCCGTGCTGCCGTGAGCGCGGTTGAGCGGGCGAAGATTGTTCTCAAAGGGAGAACGATCGTTCTCACGAACGATGAGGTCGAGAGCACGACGAAGCGCGACCAGCTCCTGGCGCACATTCTCCGTGAGTACGGAATTGATTTGCCCGACGCTCAGAAATCTACGCTCGAGCGTCGCATCCAAGACGAGAACCTGCCGCGTGAACTGCGCGAACTCCTCAGCATCCGGCTCCAAGCATCGAGCACGAGCACCGCGAAGTATCAGGCCCTTTTAAATGGTGTCATGCCGGACGGTCGCCTGCGGGGGACGCAGCAGTTCTCCGGTGCGGGGCGTACCCGCCGGTGGGCGCACCGCGGCTTCCAGCCGGGTAATCTCCCCCGCCCGGACATGGATCATGCCGACATCGAGGCCGGCATCGAGGCGATCAAGGGCGATTATGAGGACCTCGTCTTCCCGGACGTGATGTCCCTCGCGAGCAACGCGGTCCGCGGCTGCATCGCCGCGTCTGCGGGGCGGAAGCTGGTGATCGCTGACTTAGCGAACATCGAAGGGCGCGACCAGGCCTGGCTCGCGGGCGAGGAGTGGAAGCTGCAGGCGTTCCGCGAATATGACACCGTGAAGGGCACCGACGGCAAGTGGTACGGTGCGCCCGAGTACTATGCCGCTGCGTTGCGGCGCGAGTACATCGAGCTCGGGCTCGACGCTAAGGGCGAGCCCGTGCGTAAAGGGCCGGATATGTACAAGCTCGCGTACGCGAAAGCCTTCAAGATCCCGCACACCGAGGTCACGAGGAAGCAGCGCCAGATCGGCAAGGTGATGGAGCTGATGCTGGGCTATGAGGGCGGCGTCGGCGCGTACGTCACCGGATCGGCAACCTATGGTGTCGATCTCGAGGCATTGGCGAAGACGGCGTGGGACACGCTCCCCGGCGATGTTGTGTACGAGGCCACGAGCTTTCTTGAGTGGACGCGCAAAGAAGGCCGGACGACGTTCGGGCTCTCGGACGAGGTCTTCATCACCTGCGACTCGCTGAAGCGCATGTGGCGCCGCGCACACCCAGCGATCAGCTCGATATGGAAGGAGCTGAAGGACGCGAGCGTCGAGGCTATCGACCGCCCCGGTAACACGTTTACGGTCCGACGTTTTAAGCTCCGTCGCGATGGTGCCTGGTTCCGGATTCAGTTGCCGAGCGGCCGGTGCCTCTGCTATCCGTCGCCGCAGGTGAAGAACGGCACGATCACTTATCTTGGAACGAACCAGTATTCGAGAAAGTGGGGGCGGCTCGGAAACTACGGCGGCAAAGAGTTCGAGCAGGCTTGCCAAAGCCTCGCCGGTGACTTCCTTAAGGCAAACTTGCCGCGCATCGTCGAGGAGGGCTACGAACTTTTTCTAACGGTCCACGATGAAGCCGCCTGTGAAACACCAGACCTCCCGGCGTACGACCACCGACACCTCAGTGCGCTGATGGCGATCGCTCCTGTGTGGGCGCCCGACATGCCGCTCGCCGCCGCGGGCTTCACCACCTACAGGTACCGCAAGGGCTGACGTGGAAGAGTGGCGCGCCGTTGTCGGCTACGAAGGGTTGTACGAGGCCAGTTCCCGCGGAAGCATTCGATCGCTCCCGCGGCGCACGCCGCACTATCTCGGCGGCACAGTTGTTCGCGGCGGCAAACTCTTGAAGGGTTGCCTACAGAACGGTTACCGCCAGGTGTCGCTCTCGAAGCAAGGCAAGACCCACACCTACCATGTTCATACGCTGGTGGCGCGTGCCTTTCTTGGCGTCCGCCCGGTCGGGATGCTGGTCTGCCATCGTGACGGGAAGAAGCCGAACAACAATAAAGCGAACCTCCGATACGCCTACCCGCAGGGGAATAGCGACGACATGAAGGCGCACGGCACGGTCTTGAGGGGTGAACGCCACGGGTACGCGAAGATGACCGACCGCCGGGTGCGGCGCTTGCGTGCTCTCGCCGGGGCGGAGACCAGAAGCGCCC
>JAUYMQ010000513.1 GCA_030698575.1 Deltaproteobacteria bacterium | reverse complement strand
CCCGCCTCGATCCCGCCGCTCCCGCGGGATCCCCCTTGACACAGCGGCGCCTCGGGCGCGACATGGGCGGATACGGTGGGCGCTGACCAGGGCATCAGGACCTCGCTGGCGAGAGCGGGCCCCCCTGGAGACGGAGACCCGCTGAAGAAGGAGCGGCAGCGATGAAGCTCGCGACGTCTGGAAGCCGCGGCGTGATCTGGCGCGCAAGCCCCCGTGGGACCCAGGAGCTCCGCCGGCCCGATGGCCGCCGGGAGCGAGGCGACTGGTGGATCCGCTGGGCCTGCTCCCACGACCATCTTCACCGGGCGCAGGTGGGGCCCAAGAGCCTTGCCACCCAGGAGGTCCAGCGCAAGCGGCTGGAGCGGCCATGTCCTCGGCATCAGCGCCGGCCCGCCACCTACCTGCTCGCTGACGTGATCCGCGAGTACCTGGTCGCGGCCAAGGTGGGCAAGCGCTCCTTCCGGAATGACGAGCGCTACGGGAAGGCCTGGACCGAGCGCTTGGGCAGCCGCAGCCTCGAGGAGGTGACGCCGGCCGACCTCGAGAAGATCCGGGCCGAGCGCCTGGCGAGCCGGCGACGCCGCGCCAAGAATGACGACAAGAAGAAGGCGCCCCTGCCTCTCGCAGCGGCCACCGTCAACCGGGAGTATGCCTTCCTCAAGCACGTCTTCAACGTCGCCATCCGCGACGGCAAGACAGAGCGCAACCCTGTCGCCAAGCTGAAGATGCTGCGCGAGCCGAGCGGCCGCGTGCGCTATCTGAGCGATGAGGAGGAGAAGGCGCTGCGGGGGAAGCTCGCCTCCGACGAGGGCCGTGACCGCCTGCAGGTGCTCCTGCAGACCGGCCTACGCAAGTCGGAGTTCCTCGGCCTCCGGTGGAAGGACCTGGACTTCAAGGCCGGCGTGCTCACGATCCCGCTGAGCAAGCACGGCGAGGCCCGCCACGTGCCCCTGACCTCCGCGGTCCGCGCGATACTCGCTCGGCGCCCGCGCTCGCTCGACGCCACCGCCCTGGTCTTCCCGAACAGCCTCGGCAACACGGACTTCCATTGGGCCGAGAAGGACTTCCCCGAGGCCGTCGCCGGCGCCGAGATCAAGGACTTCCGCCTCCACGACACGCGCCACACCTTCGCCTCGCGCCTGGCGATGGAAGGCGTGGACCTCCTCACCCTCAAGGAGCTCGGCGGCTGGAAGACCCTCAGCATGGTGCAACGCTACGCCCACCTCTCGCCCGGGCACCAGCGGCAGGCGATCGAGCGCCTGGTGACCAGGGTCGTCGCCGTGGCGAGGCCGGCCGAGGCGTCTGGACGAGAGTAGCGCCATGGTGCCACCATCCCCGGCCCGTCTTCGACTGCGACGGCAAGAGGCGAAAACCGCCCCCACCGCAGGCGCCTTCTATGGAATTTCGAGCCCGGAGAATCGCGTCTGGCGCCCAGAAGCGCTCCACACCGCAGGGAACAACTCGCGCAGCTGAGGCACGACACGTCGCACTTCGTCCGCACTCACTTCAAGCCACTCGCCAGCTGTATCCCACGAGATAAGCCCTTCCTCTGCCGCACGGGCCGCGACGGCGCCGAAGCGTCCGGCACGGGTAGGTCGAAGCTTGGGAATGGGATGGTAGTCGACCGTGTACGTTTCTCGTCCCTCCCACTCCGCCGGAAAGGCGCGCCGTTCGGTGCGTAGGTCTTCGAGCCGACCCTTCCGGTCAATACCATTCCAAATCTGATATCGTGCCGCCGTGAAGCTCACACCGAATCGGTACATCACCTCGCCAAGCCCGTCCGTCTTAGCCGATCGGAAGACGGTCACCGCCTCACTCTGCGGCACCAGAAAGTCCGCCGCGAATGCATTCGCGCGCTGCTCAACTGGGTCCGGAAGTTCCTCCGCCGGCTTATCAAGGTCGCCATACGCGTCAACGCGAAGGTCCCTTAGGCTCCGCTGCGGGTCGTAGAGCAAGTGCCCCAGCTCGTGCGCTACCGTAGCGCGTCGTACGAAGACGTGCCGGTTCTCTCCTGAGAGGTTTATGACAATCGCCCGGCGCGACACCGTTTCGATCGTTACGCCTGCTATGGCCTCCCCCAGTTCAGCCTGAATGACTGGAAGGCCGAGCCTCTCCTCTGCCAGAGATCGCATTGAGAGGATTGGGCCAGCTCCGAGGCCGAGCTTGCTTCTCGCGTCTGCGGCAAGCTGGTAACCCCATTGGTACGCTGGGAAGCCCGGGGTGCCGTAGTTGTTGCTATGCTCGATACCCGTACGAGGCGGAACGAGACCAAGTTCTTCTTCGAGCCGAATCTGAGTCATCGCAACCCATGCAGCTTCAGCGAGCGCCGATACCGTACCGGCTCCCAGCCGTGGGTCTGCCTCACCAATAGTTCGTAGACGGACAGCAATCCTCTCGTTGCCCTCGGGTTCGGGTCGAACGGACACATAGCGCTCGTCGAGGCCCAGAGCTCGCGCGACACGCTCATAGCTTCGGATCGACAGCTTTCGGGATTCTTCTGCGGCACGTACGACGTCTTCCGGGAGACCCGCTCGCAGAGCCACGTGGCGCCGATCAAGACCGAGCTGTTCGCGGCGAAGTTTCAGAACGCGACCAGCGACCTCCGCAGCACGCGCAAGTTTGGCATATCCTTCTGCACCGACCTCCGCTAGGACCTCGATACCATAGGTCCGGAGAGCTTCCAGTGCCGTGAGCCGCCTTCCCGTAGCCTTCGGGTGATCCTCCGCGAGTTGGCCCAGGCCGCGAACGTAGACACGCCCAGACGCTTGCGCGGCAGCCTCAGCATTGGCCGCGCGACTACCGAATGCGATTTCGATCAGGCGGTCACTGTGTTCGGTCATCGGTAGTACTGGCAAAAGGGTTTCTGCGTTTCATCGTCCCAGCCGTAGTTCACGACCTCAAAACCAAGCTCGCGAAACACCTGCGCTGCGTCATCGAGTTCCTCGCGGGACGTTGGCCCGTAGCGGCCCGAACAACCATTCACGTACAGGCGATCGGCATTGGAAACATCGACCCACAGTTCGCCGCCACACGAGGCGTGACCGCCGCCCGTGAGATTCGTGTGTTTGGCCACGCCCGAGGCCAACCTCGGCGCAGCGTTCGGAGCAAGTTCGAGGACATAGGGAAGATCTGGTTGTTGCGCCTTCCTGAAGACCCAAAGATGCCGACTCTGGGCATCGTCTGGCGGACCAGTCTGACCCGCGGCGGGAGTTCCAACGAGAAGCAACACTCCATCGGCGGGACCGAGCTGCCGCAACTCGTCAGCATTGGTCGCTGGTCGGAGCGGTGGCCTGGCGGGGTGCTTCTCTGTGAATTCCTGCAACGTCATTCGCCGCATCCGACAAGGCGCTTTCTTGCCCCCACTTACCCGCTCCGCGCGTGTCCAGAGCAACTCGCAGGCGTGGCCGCAGGAGAAGCGAGTAGCGAGACTCCCCTACGGACTGGCCGGCCCGACCTCACAAAGTAAAGCATAGCACTTCCGGCGGATCGCGAGCCCCAGGCGATGACAGCCAGGCTAATTGGTCACGGGCACCCGACAGCGGTCGCGGCGGAGCTCCGCCACGAT
>JAUYMQ010000507.1 GCA_030698575.1 Deltaproteobacteria bacterium | reverse complement strand
CACATTCTCGCCGCGATTGAGCACGCTCCGCAGATCACCATGGACGACGGCGCCGATCTCGTGAGCGCCATTCTCTCCGATCACAAGAACCTCCACGGCCAGATCATCGCCAGCTTGGAGGAAACCACCACCGGCGTCATTCGGCTGAAGGCCATGGAGCGCGACGGGATCCTGAAGTTCCCCGTCATCGCCGTGAACGACGCCCAGACGAAGCACATGTTCGACAACCGGTACGGCACGGGGCAGTCGACCCTCGACGGCATCATTCGCGCGAGCGACATCCTGCTTGCCGGGAAGACCGTTGTGGTGGCCGGTTACGGCTGGTGCGGCCGCGGCGTCTCGAGCCGGGCCCGTGGAATGGGCTCCAACGTCATCGTGACCGAGATCGATCCGATCAAGGCGCTCGAGGCGCTCATGGACGGCTTCCGCGTCATGCCCATGATGGAGGCGGCGCCCCTCGGCGACCTCTTCATCACGGTGACGGGCGACATCCACGTGCTCCGGAAGGAGCATTTCGAGGTCATGAAGCACGGCGCGATCCTCGCGAACTCGGGTCACTTCAACGTCGAGATCGATCTGGAGAACCTCGCCAAGATCTCGAAGGAGAAGCGGACCGGGCTGCGCCCCTCGGTGGACGGCTACGTGATGCAGGACGGGCGCGTCATCTTCGTGCTGGCCGACGGGCGGCTCATCAACCTCGCAGCCGCCGAGGGACACCCGGCGAGCGTCATGGACATGAGCTTCGCGGGACAGGCGCTCGCCTCGGAGTACGCCGTCAAGAACAAGGGGAAGCTTGAGGTGAAAGTCCTCGGCATCCCGGAAGAGATCGATGCCTGGGTGGCCAAGCTCAAGCTCGAGTCGATGCACACCTCGATCGACGAGCTGACCGCCGAGCAGAAGAAGTACCTCGAGTCCTGGAATATCGGGACCTGATCTGGCCCGCGCCTGTTCACCGGTGGGGGCCCGCTTCGAGGATGACCCGTCCCAGGACGGGTCGTCCCTTAGGGGGGCGGGGGTGAAAAGCCAGCGTCACGTCACCATCATCGCTCTGTTCACAGCAGTTCTCGTCGCCACGCTCCTGCCTGCCTGCGCCCAGATGCCTACAGCGGGACAGGAGGGGCAGGCGGGCGGAAGCAACGTCTTCGGGCTGCTCCTCCCGCTCCTCCTGACCTTCGGCATCTTCTACTTCCTTCTCGTGAGGCCACAGCAGAGGCAGGCCAAAAGTCGCCAGGAGATGCTCAAGGCCCTCAAGAAGGGGGATGAGATCGTCACGTCGGGCGGCCTTCACGGCAAGATCATCGCGATCACGGACAAGGTCGTGACGCTCGAGGTCGCCGATCTGGGCGGACAGAAGATCCGGTTGCGGTACGACCGCGATCAAATCGGGCGCCAGGAGAAGAGCACCGAGGAATGACCGCCACCGGCCGCGATCCGGCCGCAGTCCTATCCCGTCAGTGGGGCCCCGATGCGTAATGTCCGCGGACGCGTGCTGGGCGTGGCGGCTGCGCTTCTCCTTGCCGTCCTCTACATCCTTCCCACCTTCGTGAACCTCCCTGACTGGTGGGAGGACATCTTTCCGACCTCTCGCATCCGCCTGGGGCTCGATCTGCAGGGCGGGCTCTACCTGACCCTCGAGGTCAAGGTCGACGAGGCGGTCGAAACCTATGTCGATCAGGCCATCCAGGTGGCAAGAAGGGGGCTCGCGCGCGCTGGCATCGAGGGCGCGCGGGTGGCCCGCGTGGGGAACAGCAGCCTACGCGTCGTCCTCCCGGCCGGGGCCGACGCCGAGACGGCGCGGCGCGCGCTCGGTGAGGCGCTGCCGGGTGCGTTCGGCCCTGTCACGCCGGCGCCGGGCGACGGCACCGCACTCATGTCCCAGATCCGGCCGGACGAGCTGGCGAAGCTCCGCGAAGGCGCCGTCGAACAGGCGCTCGCGACCCTCCGGAGCCGCATCGATCAGTACGGTGTCACCGAGCCCAGCGTGCAGAGGCAGGGCGAGGCACGAATCGTGCTGCAGCTTCCCGGCGTGCGGCATCCCGAGGAGGTGGAGCGCCTCATCGGGACAACCGCGCGGCTGGAGTTCAAGGAAATCGACGATCGATCCGAGCTGATGAAGCCGCTCCTCGCGAATCTTCCCACCGGCATCGTGCTCAAGAACGACGAGATCAAATTCTCCGACAAGGAGAAGAAGCCGCTGACATCCCCTTACCTCGTGGCGCCCAAGCCGGGGATCCTGCGGAAGTACGTCCACGGAAAGCTCCCCGGCACGCACGAGATCCTGCTCGGCGAAGAGCCGGGGCAGGGGGCGGAGCAGGCGGCGTTCCGCACCTACCTCGTGAAGGCGCCGATCCTCATGACCGGCGAGGGCGTCGTGAACGCCCGCGTGCGCTTCGCGCCGACCACGGGAGTGCCGGTCGTGGTGTTCGAGTTCGACGAGGCGGCGGCGGCGCGTTTCGCGGAGACCACCGAACGCCTCAAGGACAAGCGGATGGCGATCATCGTCGACGGTTCGGTCAAGTCGGCGCCCGTCATCGGGCAGCGCATCGCGGGCGGCCGGGCCCAGATCGCCGGGCTCATGGGCGACCGCGAGGCCCGCGATCTCGCCATCATGCTCCGGACCGGCGCCCTGCGGGCCTCCGTGGCCCAGGTCGCCCAGCGCTCCGTCGGGCCCAACCTGGGGCGGGACAGCGTGCGGAGCGGCCTCGTGGCGACCCTGGTGGGCCTCGTCGTCGTGATGGCCTTCATGGCGGTCTACTACCGAACCTCGGGGCTGTTCGCCGACCTGGCGGTGCTTCTCAACATGGCCCTGGTGCTGGCCGCGCTCGCGGCCTTCGACGCGACGCTGACCCTGCCAGGCATCGCCGGCATCGCGCTCACCGTAGGCATGGCCGTCGACGCGAACGTGCTGATCTTTGAGCGAATCCGCGAGGAGATCCGCATCGGCAAGACCTTCCGGGCCGCCGTCGACGCCGGCTTCGATCGGGCCTTCCAGACGATCGTCGACGCAAACGCGACGACGCTCATTGCCGCGCTGATCCTCTACTACTACGGCGTCGGGCCGGTGCGGGGGTTCGCCGTGACGCTGAGCCTTGGCATCGTCGGAACGGTTTTCACTTCGCTCGTATTCACCCGCCTGCTCTTCTCCCTTGCCATCGGGCCGCGGGGCAACCGCGAAGTGTCGATATAGGAGGGTCGTTCGTGGAGATCGTGAAGCCAGGCACGCGATACGATTTTATCGGGAAGCGGCGCGTGACCTACTTCATCTCGCTGGCCCTCGTCACCGTCGCGCTGGTCGTGATGGTGAAGCCCGGCTTGCGGCTGGGGGTCGAGTTCCGGGGAGGCTGGGAGTGCGAGCTGGGTTTCGGCAAGCCCGTGGAGGTCCGCGATTTCCGCGCGTCGCTTGCCGGAAGCGGGACGGAGCTTCTGCAGGGGGTTGAGATACAGCGCCTCGGCGACCCGGAAGAAGGCAACTACCTCATCCGGGGGACGGGGGAGGCTGAGGAGGCGCGGGTTGTCTCGAGTCTTCAGGCGGCGCTGAGCGGGCAGGGCGACATCCAGGTGCGCCGCTTCGAGTCGGTGGGCGCGCGCGTTGGAAGCGATCTTCTCGAGCGGGCGATCATTGCGCTGCTCGTCGCGCTCGCGGGAATCATGATCTACCTCTCGATGCGCTTCAGCTGGCGCTTCGCGCCGGGCGCCGTTCTCGCCCTCATTCACGACGTGCTGGTGGCGACGGGCGTGGTGACCCTGCTGGGCATCGAGTTCACCCTTCCGGTTCTGGCCGCGCTTCTCGCCCTCATCGGTTTCAGCACCAACGACACCGTGGTCGTCTACGATCGGATTCGCGAGAACCTCCGCCGGCGTCGGCGCCCGGACTTCGCGACGCTCATCAATGTGTCGCTCAACGAGATCCTGGGCCGCACCATCCTGACCTCCGGCGCGCTGCTGGTCGTCGCCGTCTCGCTGCTCCTTTTCGGAGGGCCGGTGCTGCGCGACTTCGCGCTGACGCTCTCCGTCGGCGTGATCGCGGGGACCTACTCGTCCGTCTTCGTGGCCGGCGCCCTCACCCTCGAGATCGAGAAGCGCTGGCCCGCGCCCAAGTTCTAGGCTCCAGGGGCTGCGATGTCGGACGGTGAGCGTCGAAAATCTCTTTCAAAAACGGGCGCTTTCATGGCAGTCGTAACCAAGACTTTCAAGCTTTCGACGCAGGGGGAAAGCGAGGTCCACGACGTGACCGAGGAGGTCGCGGAGGGGGTGCGGCGGTCGGGCGTGGCTTCGGGAACCGTGACGATCTTCGTCTCGGGCAGCACCGCGGCGCTCACCACGATCGAGTTCGAGGACGGCGTGGTCCGCGATCTCACCGACGCGATCGAGCGGCTGGCGCCCCGCGACATTCACTACGCCCACGAC
>JAUYMQ010000186.1 GCA_030698575.1 Deltaproteobacteria bacterium | reverse complement strand
AGCGTCAACACGCCCGTCAACGTCGCCGCCGCATCGAAGCAGTAGACACCGGGCGCCAGAATCACGCCGGCGAGGGTGCCCGTCAACGTCGTGCAGACGTCCCCCGCCTGGGGGGCGAGCACGGCGTAGGTGTTGAGGAAGTCATTGTAGGCCTGTGTGGCGACGCCGTCCCCCACGTGCAACGTCCCCGTGATGGGGCAAGTGGTGCGGGTGATCGCGCCAGTGGCGCTGAACGTGCCCACGTCGCCGATGATGGTGCCGTCGGTGCAGGTGACGCCTGCGTTGGCGAGCACTGCGAAATTCGACGCCTCGACCGATACGCCCTCGAACGAGGGCCCGGTCACGCCGGACGGGGAGTCGCTGCAGGCCGCCGACAGCGACCCCAAGGCGATCAAGACTGCGAGCTGCATGATAGGACGATTGCATGCGAACATGGAGTGGAGCTCCGTGGGTTGAAGTACAGTGGACAACGAATCACTGCACGGAGCATAGGCCTAATCGCCGTGAACCCACATCGCACGAACGGGTGAAACAGTGAGTACGCTGGTTGAGCTACCCCTCGCGGTGGGAATACGCGGCGATCTGCAGCCGCGTGTGCAACGCCAGCTTCTCCATGACGTTCCGCACGTGACTCTTGACGGTATGGGTCGCGATGTTGAGACGCTGGGCGATCTCCTTGTTGCTCAGCCCCTCGCCAATCAGGTCGATCACCTCACGCTCGCGCGGCGTCATGCGCACGTCTTCGAGGACGTGCGCGGGCTCTTGGCCGTCCACCTCCTTCGCGATCTGGGAAAAGAGCGATTCCGTCATGCGGGGCGGCAAGACCTTCGTGCCCGTAGCGACCGACCGGATCGTCGCGATGAACTCCTCGAAGGTGGCATCCTTGAGGACGAACCCGCACACCCCCGCGTTCACATACTCCATGATTTCCTCGTTCACCGGGAGGAGATCCATCACGATGATCTTCGCGTCCGGGTTCTCCTGCCTGAGCGTGGCGGCCACGCGCAGGCTGTCCTGGTCCCGCAGCCCCACGTCGAGCAGCAGCACGTCCGGCTTCGTCTCGGCGAGCGATGCCGAGTCGGCGACGTCCGAGGAGACGACGTGGATGTCCGTGAGTCTATTGAGCATCGCCGTGAGCGCTTCGCGCACCAGGCGATTGTCGTCGATGATGGCAACCCTGATCGTGTCTTTCGGAGGCATGGCGACCAAAGGTAGCAGGAATCCTCTAGCACGATTGTGCGATAGCGCGTGCCCCCTGGGTACGGTACCCTCCATCTGAAGGCTCATCGCGCGAGGAGAAACTGCTGTGCCTGCCACCGAGTCGTTGCCCATGACCCTCCCCCCCCCCGACGAGGCGGCGCGCGATGTGCCCGCCGCCCAGCGGCTGCTGCTCGATATCATCGACACCGTCCGGGAGCCCCTCATCGTCCTGGACGCCGCATTCCGGGTCACGCAGGCGAATCGGGCTTTCTTTCGCACCTTTCGCGTAGAGCCCCAGGACACGATCGGCGAGGTCCTCTTCACGCTCGGCGACGGCCAATGGGACATTGCACCCCTCCGCGAGCTGCTGCGCGACAAGCTCGCGGTCGAGCCGCAATTGAATGATTTCGACGTCGACCACGAGTTTCCCGGCATCGGCCGCAAGATCATGCTGCTCAACGCCCGGCTCGTGTCGCAAGGACCCAACCTCCCGCGGATCATCCTGCTGGCGATCGAGGACATCACGGCTCGCCGCCTCACGGAATGGCGCCTGGCGGAGCAGCACCGGGAGCTCGAGCGCTCCAACGCGGCGCTGGATGAGTTCGCGTCCGTCGCGTCCCATGACTTGCAGGAGCCGGTGCGCAAGATCCTGTCGTTCGGCGACCTGCTGAACACGTCCGCGGGGCCGGCGCTCGAAGGCAATGCGCGGGAGCACCTCGCCCGCATGCTCAGCGCGGCCGCTCGCATGCGCACCCTGATCAGCGACCTGCTCCTGTATTCGCAGGTGACCACGCGCGTCCAGCCGTTCGTCCGCACCGACCTCGCCCGGGTGGCCCGGGAGGTCATCGCCGACCTCGAGACGTCCATCGCGGAGTCCGGCGGCCGCGTGGAGGTGGGCGAGCTGCCCGTGATCGACGCCGACGCGCTTCAGATGCGCCAGCTGCTGCAGAATCTGCTCGGCAACGCGCTCAAATACCGCCAGAAGGACATGCCGCCCGTGGTCCGGCTCAGCTGCTCGAGCCCCCCCCCCGGCGGCGCGGACTGTACCATCACGGTGACGGACAACGGGATCGGGTTCAGCGAGAAGCACGCGGGCAAGATCTTCCGGATGTTCGTGCGCCTCCACGGCCGCGCGGAGTACGAAGGCTCCGGCATTGGCCTCGCCATTTGCCGCAAGATTGTCGAGCGGCACGGCGGCACGATCGCCGCCACGAGCACTGCCGGCCAGGGGGCGACGTTCACCGTCACCCTACCGGTCACGCAGGCGGCTAAAGGATTCATGTCATGACCCGAGACAAGAACAAAATCCCCATCACGATCCTCATCTGCGATGACGATGCGGACGACCGGATGCTCACCCAGCAGGCGCTGGAAGACGCGCACGTCGCGAACGCGGTGCGCTTCGTCGAGGATGGCGACCAGTTGCTCGACTACCTCTACCAGCGCGGCGAGTACGCGGGGGAGACCGGGAAGGCCCCGCGTCCCGGATTGATCCTGCTGGACCTCAACATGCCGAAGATGGATGGGCGCGAGGCCCTGAAGGTGATCAAGGGAGACGAGACGTTGCGCGACATTCCGGTCGTCGTGCTCTCTACGTCAGGGTTCGACCAGGACATCGTGCGCAGCTACCAGCTGGGCGTGAACTCCTTCATTAGGAAGCCCGTCACGTTCTCGGGGCTGGTGGAGGCGATGAACGTGCTGGGCCGCTACTGGCTCGAGATCGTCGAGTTGCCGCCGACGGCCGCATAGGGGTCCCGGGGCTGTAGCCCCCCCCCTCGGACGAGAAAGGGGGCGACCAACCGGGCCGCGCCCTCTCCCTCCGCGTGAGGTCAGGCGTTCAACGCCTTCTGTGGCGTCACTGCCACCTCGATCAGACGGGGCTTGGCCGTCTCCGCCTTCGGCAGCGCGATCGTCAGCACCCCGAGGTCGTAAGTCGCCTTGATCTTGTTGGGATCGATCGAGGCCGACAGCCTGAACGTCCGCTCGAAGGCGCCGTAGGTCCGCTCATAGCGATGGACCTTCTCGGCCTTCTCCTCCGCCACCTGCTCCTTCGTGCCCGCGATCGTCAGCAGGTTGCCCTCTACCGAAATCTTCACGTCCTCGGGCTTCACCCCGGGTACCTCCGCCACCAGGCGGATGACATCGGGCTCCTCGAAGATGTCCACCAGCGGCAGCCAGGCGGTCGTCGCGGCCTCGGGTACCGGCCACTCGGACGCGCGTAACAGCTCGCCGTTGAAGCTCCGGCCCATCCGGTGCTCCAGCTGATGCAGCAAGTCCAGCATCGGGTCCCTCTGGGTAACAAACATATCGTGGCTCCTTTCTAGTTAACTATTCGCAGTCCTAACCACTCCAACCTGCTGTAATGTACTTAACTTGTCAAGTAATATCGGCTGCAACGGGTATTAGTTGACCTGGTCAAGTTAACTAGCCGAAGACTCTCACGGGGTGCGAAAATGGAGCGGGTCTCTGAAGTTCTGTAACTCCCGGTAGTAATAGAGGGGCGTCGGTCGCTTGTGGTTGAACGTCAGCCCCTTGAGAAACTCAACTTCCTCGGCGGTTGCGGTGCCGCTGAGGGAAGGATCCTGCAGGAATTCCTGGAGCCCCGGTTCTTCGCTGACGGGCGGTTCGGCTTCCCGCTCGACAAACTCGAATCGCTTCGCCTGCCCTGGGACGACGCTGTGGTTTAAGACAATCTCCAGACCAAACGTCGCGAGGTCGATGTCCCAGGATTCGATCAGCGGATCTAAGAACGAGACGCAGTTCTCAGCGGACACGTGGAAGATGTCCGTGTCGAGGAACTCGAGCACGATGACCCGCATCTCCTCATAGCTGCGGCCGCTGACTTGGGCCACCATGCGGAGCCAGTAGTCATTGTCGAGTTCGTCTTTCGCCACGCGCTTGACCACATCCAGCAGCTTCTGGGTGACTAGGCGTTCGAGCTCGCCGAAGGGCTGCTGTTCAAAGATCGCGCGGACGTGTTTTTCCGTCTCACGATTGCACTTGCGCAGGATCAACGCACGAAACTCGTGATACAGGGGCACGGGTGCCTCCCCCAATTCCCGCTTCAATTCTTCCTTGCGCTGTAACTCCGCCAGCTTCGCCAGCTCCCCGCTCGGAAGCTTCAAGAACTTGTCGATTCGGGCATAGATGGCGGTGCGGCTCGGTGCGGGGGGCGCCTTCTTCCGAGTGAGTAATTGCGAGATGTAGGAGTCGGTCACGCGGGCGGCGCGGGCGAGATCCTGCTGCTCCAACCCCAATTCCTCCAGCCGGTGCCGGATCACAAATGGGACATCCACGGGATTCCTCCTCGGGCCGACTTGGGTCATTAA
The DNA here is from genome assembly GCA_030698575.1 of Deltaproteobacteria bacterium. Lineage (GTDB taxonomy): Bacteria > JAUYMQ01 > JAUYMQ01 > JAUYMQ01 > JAUYMQ01 > JAUYMQ01. Next base: position 619 of record JAUYMQ010000186.1, on the reverse strand, counting down.
CCGTAATAGGTGAACCATTGGGACAAAGACTGGGTAAATCGATTGGTGTACTTGACAAGTTAAGTACATGAATATACACTCACAGATCTGAAACTTCCACTAGTTAACTAGGATCCGCTGTCAGCCAATGGCACGGGGAGGAAGAGATCATCCTGATCAAGGAATCCGACGTCATCGCGAAGCTCAGCTGAGCGAGGAAGGAGTAGATGGCTGCCAAGTACCTCGAATTCAATACAGAGGCCCGCTCGGGGGCGTGGCATGGGCGGGATGTACTGAGCGGAGAGAGGCTGTAACACGCACAGGCACACGTAGTGGTCACGTAGGTTCACGTCGGAGTAGCCAAGGAGTCGATATGTACGCACGCAATGTGTCCATGCATCTGAAGGCCAACACGGCCGGTGAGTTTACCCAGACGCTCGAGAGGGACGTCCTGCCCCTGCTGCGGAAGCAGAACGGTTTCAAGGACGAGATTTCGTTCGTTGCCGCGGACCGCTCCGAAGCGGTTGCGATCAGTCTGTGGGATCGGCGAGAGGACGCGGACAACTATAGCCGCGACATCTATCCACAGGTGCTGACGAGCCTGGCGAAGGTGGTTGAGGGAACACCGACGGTTGAGGCC
>JAUYMQ010000185.1 GCA_030698575.1 Deltaproteobacteria bacterium | reverse complement strand
CAGCACCACCCGGTCTGCCCCGCAGGGGCAAATCAGGTACTAGGTGCTCACGTCGTTGGTGGTGTTCACGGGCTCCCTCGAAGTCTCATGCACTTCCCAGATGTCCGTCGTAGCGTCGCCATCGATATTGGCGCTGCACGTCCCCGTGAACGTAGTGGCCGCGTACGTGAATTGCGCAGCGATGTTCGAGTAATACTTCGGGGTCGCGCTGGGGGTGAAGCCGGCGTTGGAAAGCGTCCCATACGTGTTCTGTTCCGCGAAGTAGGCCTGCTGAGCCGTGTAGACGGTAGACAGGAGCTCCTTCGCCTCACTCTGCTTCGACTTGGCCTGGAAGCGGAGGAAGTTCGGGATCGCGATCGCCGCCAAGATGCCGATGATGGCCACCACGATCATGAGTTCGATGAGCGTAAAGCCCTTCCTGTTGCGCAGATTCCTGATCATCTCAACCTCTCCTATTGAAGAATTGGGGCGATCCTGCTTGCTGCGGCCTTGCCGGCTGTCCTCTGGATCCGCCCGGTTTGTTCCGGAAGCCTTGTGCGCGGCCGGCAAGACCAGCCCAGCATTTGCTTCCTCTCACCCGCCCCTTCGCTGCGAAGAGGTCGGTCATGCAGCGGGTAATGCAACCGCCGTGCCAAGCGCCGCGCCAGCTCTGTTGCTCCACCTTCAAAAAAAATTCCTTTCTGTTTCCAATTAGTTGCAGCGAACCGCCACCGCCGCCAGCCGCCAATCCGGAACGCGCCTCCCCAGGCGAGCCGGCGCAGCCCCGCCGAAAGGACAAAATGGGTCACTTTCTGACCCATTTCGGCACCCGGAAGGCGCCGCGTCTCCCGGCGCGCCCCGACCTAGCCCTTGATGTCGTTGGAAGTATTCGTAGGGTTCCGGGAAGCGTTCGTGACTTCCCAGATGTCCATCGTGGTGTCGCCGTCAAGGTTGGCGCTGCAGCTTCCGGTGAACGAAACTGCCCCCGTGTAGGTGAAGTTGATGCTGATGTTGCTGTAGTACTTGGGCGAGGCGGAGGGTGTGAACCCCACGTTGCTCAGTGTCCCGTATTGATTATTCTCCCCGAAGTACGCCTGTTCCGCGGTGTAGATGGTGGCCAGCAGCTCCTTGGCCTCGCTCTGCTTGGCTTTCGCCGCAAAGCCGAAGACCATGGGAATCATGATGGCCGCCAGGATCGCCAGGATCGCAACGACAACGACCAGTTCGATCAGCGTAAAGCCCCCGTCCCCGGGAAGCGTTCCGGCTTGCCCCGCTTTGCGCACCTTGAAGGCCATGGGATCCCCTCGCTGATCCTCTCCGGGACCCGCCGCGACGGCGGCGGGATTCGCCGAAGTTACTCTGAACAACGGCAGTACTGAACTTGGAATGCAAGTTATGTGCCAGCCTCCGCAGACGCGCTGCAGTTACGAAATCGTTCATCGAGCTCCCGAAGTCGTTTCTCGGCGATGCGCCGCTGGCGCGGTGGCCCCTCTCCCGCAGCAAGAAAGGTACGGAACGCGTCAGCCGCCTCCTCAACCGCGCCGAGTTCCTCCTGGAGAAGGCCGAGCCCGAAATAGGGGTTTTTTGAAGCAGGGTTCAGCGCCCCCGCCCGCTGCAGGGGCACGATGGCCTCCAGCTTCTGCCCCAATCGCGCCCGGGACGACCCGAGCCAATCCAGCCGTCGTCGCTTCCGGGCGCAATCCTCGACGACGCCGCTTCGAACTCGGCCGCCAGGTCGACGGGCCTAGAGAATGAACTTCCCTGTAAGATGGGAGGACAGGGCCGACGGTGAGTAGTGTCGCGGCCAGGGATCCGCCGGGGTAGCTCGGGTTGAATCCTTGCCGACCGTGGGCCGGGAGGCCGAACTGCGCCCAGAGGCCCGCAGGGGGGCTACCGCTGCCAGGTTCTCTCGCGGTGACGTACGCCCGGAGGCTGAGAAGCATGGAGAGGAGGCACAGCCAGAAGGTCGCGCGCCGGTGGCTGCCGGACTCCTCGAGAGATGACGACTTGGCGTTCATCAGCATGGAAATCAGGAATCGCCCAGTTCGATCCCGTATTTCTCCAGGCGATATCGGAAGGAGCGGAAGCTCAGGTGGAGAATCTTTGCGGCGCGTTTCTTCACACCTCCGGCTTTCCGGAGAGCGCTCATCAACAGCCGCCGCTCCAGGTCCTCGACCACCTTCTCGATGGGGAGCCCCTCGGGCGGTATGTTTACTTCCTCGAAGGAGACCAGATCACGCTCCCGTTTGTGAACGACGGGCGGCAGCGTTTCGGGAAGGATGATGCTCGAGGTTTCGAGAGCAACCGAACGCTCGATGATGTTTTCCAGCTCCCGGACATTCCCCGGATAGTGGTACCGAATCAGGACATCCATGGCCTCCTTGGAGATCTTGACGACCTCCTTTCCGAGCTCCAGGGAATACTTCTCGACGAAGTGCTGGGCGAGAACGGGGATGTCTTCGATGCGGCGGCGCAAGGGGGGAAGCTTTATCTGGATGACGTTCAAACGGTAGTAGAGATCCTCGCGGAACCTCGCCCGCGAAACCTCCTCCTCGAGGTCCCGGTTGGTGGCCGTGATGACGCGCACGTCCACGTGTTGTTCCTCGGTCCCCCCGACCCGCTTGAAGGTCTTCTCCTGTATCACCCTGAGAAGCTTCACCTGGAGGGTCAGGGTGAGTTCCCCGACTTCGTCGAGGAAGATCGTGCCGCGGTCGGCCAGCTCGAACAGCCCCATCTTGTTGGAGACGGCCCCTGTGAAAGACCCCTTCACGTGGCCGAACAGCTCGCTCTCGAGGAGGTTCTCGGGAATGGCGCCGCAGTTGACCGTGACAAAGGGGCGATCGCGACGGGCCGAATTGTGATGAATCGCCTTCGCAACCAGCTCCTTTCCCGTGCCGCTTTCTCCTGTGATGAGGATGTTCGCCTTCGTCTCGGTGACGCGCTGTATGAGGTCGTAGACCTTGAGCATCTCCGCGCTGGAGCCGATCAGGTTACCGAAGTTGTACCGGATCTTCAGCTCCTGCTTCAGGATGACGTTCTCCTGGAAGAGGCGCTTCTTCTCGAGGGCTTTCTCGATGATGAGCTGGATCTCGTCGACCTTGAAGGGCTTGGTGATGTAGTCGTAGGCCCCTTCCTTCATCGCCTGAACGGCCGTCTCGGTGGCGGCGTAGGCGGTCATCATGAGCACGGTGGTTTCGGGAGAGATTTCCTTGATCTTCCGGAGGAGTTCGACGCCGTCCATTCTGGGCATGAGGACATCAGTGATGACCAGGTCGTAATTTTCGCTGTCGACGCGCAGGATCGCCTCATTCGGATCCTCCACGGTCTCAACGTCGTAACCCGCCTTCTTGAGCATGATTTCGAGAAACTCTCTCATGCTCAATTCGTCGTCCACGACGAGAATCTTGCTCATCGGCCCTCTCCCCCCTGAGGTAGCTCCCTGTCACATTGACCCATTGGTCGACCTCTTGGCCGACACCCTGTACGGGCCTCGCGGCTCCGTAGCGGGGAGCATGATGCTGAACCGGGCGCCCTTCTGCGGCTCACTTCTCACCTGAACGCTGCCGCCGTGCGCCTCGACTATCCGGTAAACCGTCGCAAGTCCAAGCCCCGTTCCCTGCTCCTTCGTCGTGAAGAAAGGTTCGAAGATCCGGTGGATGGCCTCAGCGGGGATTCCAGCCCCGCTGTCCTCGAAGCAAAGTTCAACCCAGCCGGGCGTACCCCCTCCGTTTTCTCTTCGGGAGGCCGTCCCTGATTCTTGAGCCTCCCCGGGCGCCGACCGGGCGGAAACTCTCACCTTTCCCGAGCCCTTCATCGCGTCTCGCGCGTTGAGGAACAGGTTCCAGGCCACCTGGCGGAGCTGCCCCGCGTCCCCGGCTACGGTAAT
>JAUYMQ010000466.1 GCA_030698575.1 Deltaproteobacteria bacterium | reverse complement strand
ACGTCCCGGAAGCCGCGCGGCGGCTTGCGCAGCCGCTGCGCGAGCGTGCGCAGATAGGCCTCCTGGGGCACGCCGAGAGCACGCGCCTGCAGGGGGCGGTGCTTGACCAGGATGTCGCACAGCCGGAAGCCGGGCTTCTCGATGATGTTCTCGAACAGGATCGGCTGCTCGCTCTGCGCCGAGAGCGCGGGGATATGCTCGATCGAAACCGGTTTCGCGATGCGCGTGAGGACGTCGGCGTTGCTGGCAAGGAAACCGCGCAGGTCACAATCGAGGGCCCGCGGCAACGCGGACGGCGGCGCGACGCGAGTTTCGGCGTCACGTCCGGTTTGATGTTTGGAAGGTACGCCCATGGTCGCCTCCCCGGCGATTTGGTTAAGTTACTTTATCAACGGGCCGCCCGGCCGTCAAGTTCCGGTGCAGCCCGGGCGGGAGCATCAGGATTCCTGAAACGGCCGTCATTCTTGCGCACGGGGATCGCGCCGCGCATTCGATGGGGCAACCAACATTGCTTGACTGCCTGTCTGGCCCGGATTATAACGTCAGCCACTGACCGGCACGCCCGTGCCTGTGTCCAGCCCGGATTGTCGATGGCAGTCACGCGCTGACGCAACACTCGGCCGTCCACGTCGGAACGTCGCACTCGTCGCGCCGTCGCGTTTACCGAATCGCCCCGTCAATGTCCCGGAGGAAGCGAAAATGGCCCCGTTGAACGGAAAGCCTCAAAAGGCTTACGCTGACCTGCGCGAGTACCTGCAGGTGCTCGAGCGGAACGGAAAGCTGAAACGGATCTCCCGGCAGGTGGACAAGGACTGGGAGATCTCCGCCGTGGCGCGCGTGAATTTTCAGAGCGTTCCCGAGGGCGAGCGCTGCGCGCTGATGTTCGAGAACGTGAAGGGGTACGACATTCCAGTCGTGCTGGGCGTGCTCGGCAGTTCGCGCGCCATCTATGCGCTGGCGCTGCGGGCGCCGAGCATCGATGACATCCCCGACGCGTGGACCCGCGCGCTTCGCAACCCGATCGCCCCGCAGATCGTGAGCAGTGCCCCGGTGCATGAGGAAGTCCATCTGGGCGAAGCAGCCAGCCTGTTTTCCCTGCCCGTGCCGACGTGGACGGTCGGCTACGACCCGGGACCGTATCTCACCGCCCCGCTCGTGATCACCAGGGACCCGGACACAGGCATCCAGAACATCGGCACCTACCGCTGCCAGGTCAAGGGACCGCGCAAGATCGGGATATCCATGCTCAACGTGCAGGACGGCCGCAAGCACGTGCTCAAGCACAACCAGCGCGACCTGCCGACGCCGGTATGTGTTGCGATGGGCTCGGACCCAAGCATCGGACTATGTTCAGTGGCGAGAATTCCCTATGGCACCGACGAAATGGGAGTGGCGGGCGCGCTGCGCGGAGAACCCGTGCCGGTGGTGAAGGCGAAGACGGTGGACCTCCTCGTCCCGGCCAACGCGGAAATCATCATCGAAGGGTTCATCCGTAAGAACGAAACCGAGCGGGAGGGTCCGTTCGGCGAGTACACCGGGTACATAGGGGCCGCTCTGGAATCCTTCGTACTCGACGTGACCGCGATCACCCGCCGCCACAAGCCGATATACCAGGCTTTCCTGAGCGAGATGCCGCCCAGCGAATCGAGCACCATCCGGGGCTTCGGCCGCGAGGCGGCGATCCGCCGGCACCTGCTCGATCTGAAGCTGCCGGTCAAGGACGTCCACCTGCTGCACGCGAGCGGCGCGGGGGGATACCTGGTGATATCGATCAAGAAGGAATATCCCGGACAGGCCCAGCAGGCGATGTTCGGCGCCTGGGCCGTGGATCCGACGCTGGGCAAGTTCACGGTCGTGGTCGACGAGGACATCGACGTGCGCGACGCGTTCATGGTCAACTGGGCGCTGAGTTTCCGCGTGCAGCCGCACAAGGATATCCTTATCGCTCCGAACACGGCAGCCTTGCGGCTCGATCCCTCGCAGGCAGCCGAGGATGTTCCACCGCTGGACGCGAGCCGCCTCACCTCGAGCAAGATCGGCATCGACGCCACGAAAAAGCACAATTTTCCCCCGACCTCGCTGCCGCCGGCCGAGCACCTGCAGCGCGTGCGCGCCGAGTGGAAGGAATACGGCTTCTAATAAAGGGGCGATCGTCGCGACGGCTCACTGATGCCGCCGCTCCATGCGGGCCACAGCGAGGCTGAATCGTCCTACGATGAGTTGCCGGGGACCGTGCAGGTTCGCGCCATGATGCGCCGCAAGCCTCACATCCGCAGTTTTCCCCCGATCGGCGCGCCGGATGCGGCACTGCTGATCCTGGGCAGCATGCCGGGCAGGGCATCGCTGCTTGCGAACCAGTATTACGCCCATCCGCGCAACGCGTTCTGGCCGATCATGGGCGAGCTGTTCGGAGCGGGCCCCGATATACCCTATGCCCGGCGGGTTCGGGTATTGAAGCATGCCGGTATCGCGGTGTGGGACGTGCTCGCCTCGTGCACGCGCGGGAGCAGCCTCGACGCGGATATCGACGAGGACTCGATCGTGCCCAACGACTATGCGTCGTTCTTTCGCGCCCACCCGCGCGTCCAAAGGGTGTTCAACAACGGCGCGAAGGCC
>JAUYMQ010000465.1 GCA_030698575.1 Deltaproteobacteria bacterium | reverse complement strand
GCTGCTTCTGGCCGGCTGGGCGCGCGAGGCTTCGGCGCAGCGACGGCTGGAGGTCACCCCCTACGAGCGCAAGTTCAAGATCGCTATCCAGCCCTTCGTGGGAGACAGCGCGGGGACCACTGGAACGGGCGGTGAGATCGCCCGCGTCGTCTCGAGCGATCTGGACTTCACGGGCATCTTCCAGCCGCTGAACCCGAACTCGTTCCTGGAGGATCCGGGGCAGACGGCCGGTATCGACTTCGACACCTGGCGTGTCCTGGGGGCGGAGGCGTTGGTCAAGGGCAAGATCGTGGACGAGGGGGGCGGGCGGATCGCCATCGAGGCGCGGATCTACGACGTCTACAAGGGGCGCCGCGTGGTGGGAAAGCGCTACCGGGGCAGTGCTCGGCATTCGCGCAAGATGGCCCACAAGGTGGCCAACGAAATCTTCAAGTATTTTACCGGCGACGAGGGGGTTTTCGACACCCAAATCACCTACGCCGGGAAGCCGACGTCGCGGGCCAAGGAGGTCTTCGTGGCCGATTTCGACGGCTCGAACCGCCGGCAGATCACCCGCAACGCCTCGATCAACAACCTTCCGCAGTGGGCGCCGGGGGGCAACCGCATCGCTTTCATCTCGTTCAAGGACGGGCAGCCCACGCTGTTCACCATCGGGCGGGGCATGAGCGGCGCGGGAGCCGTGCGGCCCTCCTCGGTGATCTACAAGGGGAGCTGGGCGCCGGGGGGGAACGAACTGGCGGTGGCAGGCCGGGTGGGCAGCGGCAACACGGAGGTGCTGCGCCTCAGCCTGAACGGCGGGATGGTGACGCGGCTCACGAACAACCCGGCCATCGACTCCATGCCCTCTTACGCCCCGGACGGCAACAAGATTGCGTTCGTTTCAGACCGTACCGGAACGCCGCAGATCTATCTCATGAACCCCGACGGTTCAGGGCAGCGCCGGATCTCGTTCCAGGGAGGCTACAACGTCAACCCCGAGTGGACGCCCCGCGGTGATCGCATCGCATATGCCGCGATGGTGGGCGGAGGCTTCAACATCATGACGATGCGCCCGGACGGGTCGGACGTGCAGCAGCTCACTTCGAGCGGCAACTGTGAGTACCCGACCTGGGCGCCGAACGGCCGGCAGCTCGCGTTTCAGCAAGGACGAGGCGCATCCACCGCGATCTACGTGATCAACGCGAACGGATCGAATCTCAAACGGATCATCGACGCGCCCGCAGGTGCGACCGCGCCGGACTGGTCCGGACACATCCCCTGAGCCTCCGGGGCGCCGATCGGCGCAGCGGGGCCGGCTACAGGGTCCTTCGCCGGGGGGCGAACATGGAGGGGGGGGCATATGAACAGAAGCAGAAGAGGTGCGCCGACCTGGATCGTGCTGGGCACGCTGGTGCTGGCGATGGCGGCTTTCGGGACCACCGGGTGCAAGAAGAAGGGGCCCAAGGGCGGCGTCAGCGGCTCGGGCGGGCAGGTGACGGGGGGCGACGACGGTGCGGGCGCCCGCGCCGGGGCGATCAATGAGGCGCAGAGCCAGCTCCAGACCGTATACTTCGAGTACGACTCGTCCGACATCAGGTCCGACGCGCAGGGAACGCTCCGGCAGAACGCCGACGTCATCGGCCGGTACGCGGATGTCCGCGTTCAGATCCAGGGGCATACCGACGAGCGCGGGTCGGAGGAGTACAACCTGGCGCTGGGAGATCGACGCGCGCGTGCGATAATGGACTACCTCGTGAATCTGGGCGTCAATCCCGCGCGCCTGAACACGATTACCTTTGGAGAAGAGCGGCCGGTGGATCCCGGGCACGATGAGGCCGCCTATGCCCGGAACCGGCGGGGTGAGTTCGTCGCGGAGTAGCGCGGGATCGATCCGCCGCGGCGGTCTATCACCGAATGGCACCTGACGGCGCGCGCACTGGCGCGCCCCGGGAATTCGGAGGGTGGGTCATGCATGGAGAGCAGACGATGTTGATTCCAAACCTGACGCCGACGCTGGCCGGCGCCCCGGTGCGCCACCCCGGCGCCCGGAGCAGGGCAGGGGTCCTCGCGACCCTCATCGGGGGAGCGCTCGTGCTTTCGGGATGCGCCAGCTGGACCACCACCGAAAAGAACGATCTCCTGAACGAGGTGTCCCAGCTCCGTCGCCAGGTCCGCTCACTGCAGGGACCGACCTCGGGCGGCGGCGGGATTCGGGAACAGCTCGCCGACATCAACAACCGGACGAGCAACCTCGAGGGGAAGGTGGCCCAGCTCGGCGGCGTGGACGAGGACCTGAGCCACCGCCTTTCACAGGTCGAGGGCAACGTCGCGCCGCCCATGGACGGCGGCCCCGGCTCGCCCTACGGGTCCACCCCGCCCGGCTCGAGCTACCCGGGCCCCGTCGGCAGCACGGGGGGCATCTCGCCACCCTTTTCCACTCAGAACTCCTTCGACGGTGCGATGCGCGCTTACAAAGAGGGGCGTTACCGGGAGTCGGTAACCTTCTTCGACACCTTCACCAGGGAAAACCCGCGCTCGGATCGGCTGGAGGACGCCTACTTCTACAAGGGCCTCTCCCAGTTCAGCGAGGCGGAGACGAGCCGCGACGAGAAGGGGTACGAAGAAGCCATCCTGACCTTCGACAAGCTGCGGCACGACTACCCCCGAAGCAAGTTCCTGCCGGCCTCCCTCCTGAAGCAGGGGCTTGCCTTCAAGGCGCTCGGCTGGCCCTCCGAGGCGAAGGTTTTCCTGAACGACGTGGTCCAGCGCTACCCGAACTCTCCCGAGGCCTCCCAGGCGCGTGAGCAGCTGAAAGCCCTCTAGCGCCTCCGGCGGGGTTGTTTTTCCCGATAATAACGCTATT
>JAUYMQ010000459.1 GCA_030698575.1 Deltaproteobacteria bacterium | reverse complement strand
TCCGGTTCCCACCATCGCGATGATCAACGGCCACGCCTGGGGCGCGGGATGCGAGCTGATAACCGCTTGTGATCTGCGGGTGGCCGTCCCCGAGGCGACCTTCGGAATGCCGCCGGCGCGCCTGGGGCTCGTCTACTCGCCGAAGGGCCTGAGCCGCTTCATCGATCTGATCGGGGTGGCTGCCACCAAGGAGATGTTCTTCACCGCCCTGCCCGTGAAGGCCGAGCACGCGCTGGAGATCGGGCTGGTCAATCGCCTGGTGCCGCGGCCGGAGCTCGAGGGCGCGGTGAACGAGTTTGCCGACGCCATCGCGGGGAACGCGCCGATGGCGCTCAGAGGGATGAAGCGGCTGATCGCGGCTTGCGTCGCTGAGCGGCCGCTCTCGGCGGAGATTGAGGCCGAGGGGGCGCGGCTCGTTGCCGCCAGCTTTGCGAGCGAGGATCTCGTGGAAGGGCAGGCGGCTTTCCTCGAGGGGCGGAAGCCGCGCTTCAAGGGGCGCTGATCAGAAAAACCGGCGCTCGCCGTGCCGCAGCACAGCCACCCGATCTTCCAGTTCCAGCTCGTCGCGGATCGCCTCCAGCCATTCGATTGGTTCTTCCACCGGCTCATAGGATATGACGAAAGTCCCCCAGTGGATGGGGACGAGCCAGCGGGCCTGCAGCTCCTGGAAAGACCGGATCGCGTCCGGCGGATTGCAATGGACCCCCCGGAAAGTATCGGGCTTGTACGCCCCGATGGGGATGAGCGCGATGTCGATGTCGTGCTTCCGCCCAATCTCCGCGAAACGCCGGTCGTAGGCCGTATCCCCGCCAAAGAAGACGGAACGGGAGCCGCCCTCGACGAGAAACGCCGTGTATCCACGATGGGTGTCGAGAAAGAAGCGCTGCCCGAAATGACGCACCGGGATCGAGGTTACCGTGACGTCGCCCACACGGGTCTTCTCGCCGAGTTCCAGCTCGATGACGTTGCGCAGCCCCGCCCGGGCCGGGAGATCGCCGACGCCGCGCGGGCAGACGACCGGCGTGGTCTTGTTGAAGCGTTTGAGCGTCGGCAGATCGCAGTGATCGAGGTGGGCGTGTGAGAGAAGCACGAGATCGATGAAAGGCAGGCTGGAGAACGACACGCCCGGTTCGACCAGCCTCCTGAGCAGGAGGATCCGGCTCGAGAAGATTGGATCCGTGATGATATTCATTCCGGCGGTCTGGATGAGCGCGGTCGCATGCCCGACATAGGTGACGGCGGTCTCGTCCGCGGGCACTGGCCCCGGCTGGATGCGTTGTGGAACCCGGCGCATCGGCATGAGCATGGTGACCGCCATCCGGCGCGCCACCCGCCCGCGCGTGACAACGCCCTTCGGGCGCCGGCCGGGCCGCCGTTTTTGCTTCACGAACGCTCCTTCCCGGTTTTCGCCCCGCCGGGGGGGTTCCCCCCGCGCTCGAGCGCGTCGGTGAGATCCTCTCCCCGTTCCTTCGCATCCACGAAGTAGGCGACGAATTTCTCGAGATCTCCGCCGAGCGCCGCGTAGAGCGTCTCGAAGCGTGGAAGATCGCCGTAGTAGCGGCGATTCGCGAGGATGACGGCGTTGTTCCACTCGGCTTCCGCGAAATCGTCGTACGAGTTCGAGGAGAAACGCTCGCGAAGTTTCGCGAAGGACAGCTTGGACTCGCGGAACACCTTTTCGCGGCGGGCGATCTTCTCCTCGTCGGAGAGCGGACTTTCGTAGAGCGCCTCGAGCCTCTCGCTCACTTCGCCCACGAACCGCCCGAAGGCCAGCTCGTCGCGGGAGCGGGCCAGCGACTCGGCGACGAGGGGCGAGTCGGCGCCGTACCGTTCCTCGAGGAAGGCCAGGCCTCCCTTCTGTCCGACGAAGGTGGCGAAGCCCTCGTTGAAATCGACCTGCCCCCTCGCGAACAGCGTCGCGTGCGTCAGCTCATGGAGTATCAGCTCGGGGATCGCCGCCTCGGGGAAGCGCAGGAAGGTTGAAAAGACCGGATCGGCGAAGTAGCCCAGCGTGCTGTATGCCGCCACGGGCCGGACGTCCACGTCGAGGCCGCGGCGCTCCAGCGCTGCTGCTTCGCGCCGGGCCTGATCAGGGTTGTAATAGCCCTTGTAGGGGACCCGCCCGACGAAAGGGAACCACCATTCGTGCGCCGAGAGCCGCGTTTTCTCCGCCCCGACCACGATCCAGGAGACCGCGGGGCGGTCCAGCCTCACGAAACTGTCGAAGTTATCCGTATCCGCCAGCCCGAGACGCTCCTCGCCGAAGCGCTTGACCTGCTGGACCTCCAGCAGAAGCGATTTGTCCTGCGAAGTTGCGGCAGGGTCCTTCAGGACATCGGCATAGGGGCGGCGGGCCATCATGATCCGGGCGTGACCGACGCCCACGTGGAAGAGATAGGTGGGCGAGCACGCGCCAATCAGCGGCAGGATCAGAAGCCCCGCAAGGGGCCGTCGCCAGGGGTGAACGGATGTATTCATCAGATGAAGACGGTTGCCGGGAATCTCCGGCGCTGTTGCCGCGGGCCCGCGCCCGCTAGGATGAGGCCGGCGCGCGGGCTCCCCGCCTCGCGCCTTCCGCCGGCCGCTTGGCTGACAAGATAGCAGGCGGCGGCCTCACCCTCAATTTTGAAGCGCGCTCATCTGCGCGCGAGAGGTCCGCGCGATGTCCCGCTGGCAGGTCGTCGAGTTCGTGCTCGCCCCGGCGCTCGAGGATCCCGCGGCGGCGCTCCTGAGGGATCTGGGGAGTGTCGGCTGGGAGACCCGGGAGGCGGGCGAAGGGCGCGTGCGCCTTCTCGCCTACTGGCCCGCGCCCGCGCCGGCTGGATTGCGCAGCGCGGTCATGGAGCGCCTGGCCGAGCTGGCGCTGCGACAGGGCGAGCCGGCCCCGGACGTCTCCTCCGCACAGGAGGTTCCCGAGGAGGACTGGGAGGCCGGCTGGCGGCGGCATTTTCGCCTGGAGCGGCCGCTGCCGGATCTGGTGGTGCACCCTTCCTGGATCTCCTACGCGGCTCTGCCCGGAGAAACCGTCATC
>JAUYMQ010000447.1 GCA_030698575.1 Deltaproteobacteria bacterium | reverse complement strand
ACATGCGGGGCGGCCCTCCTCGCAATGACATGCGGCGCCAGCGTGCCTCACGATGACATGCGGGGTGGCCGTCAGAGCCGACTGGCCTCCGGGCCCCCGGCCGCCTGCGCGGCCTCGCGCGCCCCCGCCACCAGCGGGGGCAGGAGATCGATCACGCGCTCGACATCCTCGTCGGTGCTCTCGGGCCCCAGCGAGAAGCGGATGCTGGCGCGCGCCTCGTTCCGGTCGAGGCCCATCGCGAGAAGGACGCGCGAGGGCTCGAGGCTTCCGGTGCTGCAGGCCGATCCGGCGCTCGCCGCAACGCCCTCGAGATCGAGCCCCATGAGCAGCGTCTCGCCGTCGGCGCCTGGAAAACGCACGTTGAGCGTGTTCGGCAGGCAGTGCGCTGCGTCGCCGCTGCGGACGGCGTCGGGCACGCGCGCGCGAACGCCTTCCCAGAGCCTGTCCCGCAGCGCGCAAAGCCGGAGCGGCTCGGTCGGGAGCGCCTCCAGGGCAACGCGTGATGCGACGCCAAGCGCCACGAGCGCCGCCACGTTCTCGGTGCCCGCCCGGCGGCGCCGCTCCTGCGGACCGCCATCCGTCTGCCGGACTAGCGGCGCGCCCGCGCGCGCGTAGAGCACGCCCGCCCCCTTCATCCCTCCCATCTTGTGCCCCGAGAGGGACAGGAGGTCGACGGGAAGCGCCCGCAGGTCGAGTGGAATGCGGCCCGCGGCCTGCACGGCGTCGGTGTGGAAGGGCACGCCGCGCTCGCGGCAGGCCCGGCCGATTGCCTCGACGGGCTGAAGCGTGCCGGTCTCGTTGTTCGCGTGATGGATGCACACCAGCGCGGTATCGGGCGTGATTGCCGCCGCGACGGCCTCGGCCGAAACACGCCCGGCGCCGTCGACAGGCACGATCGTCAATCGCGCGCCCTGCGCCTCGAGGTGACGGGCCGCCTCGAAGACCGAGGCGTGCTCTGCCGCGGAGATGACCAGGTGCCGCCGTTCGCCCCCTTGGGCCTCCAGAACGCCCTTCAGCGCCAGGTTGTTGCCCTCGGTTCCCCCGCTCGTGAAGATAATCTCCTCGCGCGCCGCGCAAAGGAGCGCCGCAACCTGCTCGCGGGCCGTGTCGACGGCTTCGCGGGCAACGCTCCCGGCCCAGTGAAAGCTCGACGAGTTTCCGAAATGCCGCGTGAGGTGCGGGAGCGCGGCCTCCAGGGCCTCGGGCAGGACGGGGGTGGTGGCATTGTGATCGAGGTAGAAGCGCTTCACGGCTTGCGCTCGCCGGAGGCGCCCCGGGGGAGCACGGCGAAGGGATCGCCATTCGTCGCGGCCTCGTTGCCGGGCCTCATCGCGCGGCTCTTTCGCACCAGCTCGTCCAGGCGGACGGACGAGAGATACTCGCGAATTCTCTCCGCCAGCCCCTGCCACACGTCGTGCGCCGCGCAGCAGGGCTCGAGGGGGCAGGTCCGGTCGGAGCCGGGATCGACGCAGTAGATCGGCTCGATCTTCTCCTCGACCGCCTCGACCACGTCGGCCACAGTGATGTCGGCGGCCTCGCGGTCGAGCAGATAGCCGCCGCCGGGCCCGCGGACGCTTCGCACCAGCTTCTTCCGGCGGAGCTTCAGAAAGAGCTGCTCGAGGTAGCTCACGGAGATGTTGCCGCGCGCGGCGATCTGGCGCAGGCTGACGGGCTGGGCGCTCTCCTGGCTCGCGAGATCGACGAGCGCACGGAGGGCATAGGAGCCGCGGGCGGTGATCCGCATGGTGCGATGCCTCACTGGCCGGAAGGTTCGGGGGTGAATCCCCGGAAAGCGGCGAGAACCTGTCGCGTTACGGTCCCGGGCCGTAAACCCCTACAAGATAATCGGGTATTCCGGGGGTGTCAACGCGGGAGGTCAGTCAGGCAGCGCGTTCGTCTGGATCCAGTAGTTGACCACGCGCTCCACCCTGTCCATGAGGTCGTTGAAGCGGGCGGGTTTGATGACGTAGGAGTTTGCCCCCTCGGCGTAACTGCTCTGGATGTCGACCGGGCTCTCTGAGGAGGAGAGCATCACGACGGGGATGCTCCGGAACTCGGGGCTGGACTTGATCTTCCGGAGGACGCTGATGCCGTTCTCCTTGGGGAGCTTCACGTCCAGCAGGATGAGGCTCGGCCGCGTCATTCCCTCGCCGGAGGCGTACTTTCCCTGCCGGAAGATGAACTCGAGCGCCTCCTCGCCATCCTGCACGACGTGGATCTCGTCCACGATCCCGGTGCCTTTCAGCGTGCTTGTGATGATCTCGACGAGATCCTGGCTCTGCTCGGCCAGGAGAACACTGGTCTTGGCGGGCAACGAACACCTCCCGGGGGGCTTTCAGGGCGATGGGACCTTATACGCCAGTGGCGCCCACTCTTTCAACATGTTCCTGCTCGATGCCGCGGCGGAGAAGGCTCCGGGTCCTTCCTGGATACCTGGGATACGCGGGGGCGTTTCCAGCGCATGTCATTGCGAGGCGCCCCCTCAGGGGCGCCGAAGCAATCCCCCGTGCGCTCGGCGCCGTTCGCATCAAGGGCGCGATGGCGGGGGGGATTGCTTCGTCGGGGCCTCCCGCCCCTCCTCGCAATGACATGCGAAACCACGCTCCTTGCTATGACATGCGGGTTGCAGCGTGAGGTGGGGGCGAATGCGAGCCAGCGTCTTGGGGCCGATTCCGGGGACGGCGTCCAGATCGGCGATGCGCTTCAGGGGAGCGCCCGCGTCCCGGTGGGCGATGATGCGTGCCGCAATGGCCGGCCCCACGCCGGGGAGCGCCACGAGGTCGGCAGCGGTCGCGAACTCGAGCGGGATAGGCAGGCCAAGCGCGAGGAGCCGCCGCCCGGGCATCCGCCCCGCGCGCACGCGCCCGTCGGGATGGAGGACGACGCGCGCTCCCTCCTCCAGCGGCCGATCCAGGTCCGGACCCCGGAGAGAACGGAGCGGCCCGGCCAGCGCGAGGGCTTCTCGAAGCGTGCGTCCGGCCAGCCCCGGCCGCACGCCGGGCCGGGAGACGGCGCCGGCAATCTCGACGGCGCCCGCGTAGGACCGCGGCGCTTCCCACCCCGCAGGGCCGCTCTCGGCCCGGCGGCGCTCGAAATGATCGAGAACGGCGCCCGTCCAGGCGGCCCCGAGGACGAGGAGCCCGGCCGCCAGGCGCCTGTCGACGCGCGAGAACATTCCAGCCCCTCCCCCCGTGGCGCGCCCGGCAAAAGAAAGAGCGCCCCTTTCAGGGCGCTCTCTGCTTCTCACGAGGCCGTTCCGGGGGCGCCGGCGGCCTCTTAGCTGCGAGGCTTTCGCTTCGACGCGCGCGCGGCCCGCTCATCTTTCATGAGCTTGAACTCGACGCTGTCGACCAGGGCGCGCCAGCTC
This sequence comes from Deltaproteobacteria bacterium, assembly GCA_030698575.1. GTDB lineage: Bacteria > JAUYMQ01 > JAUYMQ01 > JAUYMQ01 > JAUYMQ01 > JAUYMQ01. The sequence goes on along the minus strand of JAUYMQ010000447.1, from coordinate 3,584 downwards.
GCCTCGATGATGTTCTCCGAGACGCCCACCGTGCCCCAGCGCGAGCTGTGATCGCCGGACTCGATAAGCACGCGCACGCGGGCCCCCGTGCCGTGGCCGGAGGCGAGCACGCGCACCTTGTAGTCCAGCAGCTCCATCTTCATGAGCGATGGATAGAAATTCTCCAGCGCCTTCCGAAGGGCGTTGTCGAGTGCGTTCACCGGGCCGTTGCCGACTGCCGCGGTGTGCTCCAGATGCCCGCCCACCTCCACCTGCACCGTCGCCTCCGAGATCGGCGTTACGTTCTCGTCGCGCTTCTCGTCGATCACGCGGAACCCGTGCAGGCTGAAGTACTTCTTGTGGGTCCCCATCGACTTGCGGAGCAGGATTTCGAAACTCGCATCGGCGCCCTCGAAGGCGTACCCCTCGTGCTCGAGCTGCTTCACCTGCGCGAGGATCTCCCTGGCCACAGGATCGCCGCTCTCGAGATCGATGCCGACCTCGCGCGCCTTGGCCAGCACGTTGCCCTTGCCGGCCATGTCCGAGACGAGAATTCGCTGCCGGTTTCCGACCAGTTCGGGATGAATGTGCTCGTAGGTCTCGGGGTTCTTCTGCACGGCGTCGACGTGCATCCCGCCCTTGTGGGCGAAGGCCGACCGGCCCACGAAGGCGGCGCGGTTGTTGGGCGGCACGTTGGCCAGCTCATCGACGAAGTGAGACAGCTCGACGAGCTTCGAGATCTGCCCGTCGCTGATGCAGCGCAAGCCGAGCTTGAACTGGAGGTTCGGGATGATCGACGTGAGATTCGCGTTGCCGCACCTCTCGCCGAAACCGTTGATGGTCCCCTGGACCTGGTCGGCCCCCTTCGCGACCGCCGCCAGGGTGTTGGCCACGCCCAGCTCGCAGTCGTTGTGGCAATGAATGCCGAGCGGCACGTCGAACCGCGCGCGCACGGCTTCGACGATCTCGGCGACCTCATGGGGCATGCTGCCCCCGTTCGTGTCGCAGAGCACGATCCAGTCGGGGCCGGCCTCGACGGCGGCGGTCAGGCTCTTCAGCGCGTAAGCCTGGTTTCGCTTGTAGCCGTCGAAAAAGTGCTCGGCGTCGTAGATGACCCGGTCGAAGCGCTTGGTCAGCCACCTGAGCGAGTCGTGAATGATGTCCAGGTTTTCCTGGAGCGGGATTCGAAGCGCGTCGGTGACGTGCAGGTCCCAGGACTTTCCAAAGATGGTGGCCACCGGCGTCTCGGCGCGAAGCAGCCCCTGCATACCGGCGTCCTTCTCGCAGGAGGTCCCGCTCCGCCGCGTGGCCCCGAAGGCCACAAGTTTCGCGTGGCTTAGCCGAAGCGACTTGGCCGCGCGGAAGAACTCAAGATCCTTCGGGTTGGAGCCCGGGTATCCTCCTTCGATGTAGTCGACCCCCATCTCGTCGAGCTTTTCGGTGATGCGGAGCTTGTCCTCGACGGAGAAGTTGATCTCCTCGCCCTGCGTCCCGTCGCGCAGCAGCGCGTCGTAGATGGATATCTCCCGCCGCGCCGGGGGCGGCTTGGCGTTCCCCGCCTTCGGCGGCGCTTTCCGTGTTGCTTTCTTCGTTCCCATCAGGTGTTCTCCGCCACGGCGGGCTCTTTGCCCAGCTCGAAGCCGTCGTGCAGTGTGCGCACCGCCAGCTCGGCGTACTTGTCATCGATGACGCAGCTGATCTTGATCTCCGAGGTGCTGATGATCTGGATGTTGATACCTTCCTTGGAGAGAAGCTCGAACATGCGCGACGCCACGCCGGCGTGGTTCTTCATCCCCATGCCGACGATCGATACCTTGGCGACCCGGTCGTCCGACAGCACCTCCCGGGCGCGGAGTTCGCGCGCCGCTTCCTGGGCGCAGGAAAGCGCCTTCTTGAAGTCCGCCTTGGGCACCGTGAACGTCACGTCCGCGTGCCCGTCGGTCCCTACGTTCTGCACGATCATGTCGACGATGATGTTGCAGTCGGTGATGGGGCCCAGCAACTTCGCCGCCACTCCGGGCTGATCGGGAACCCCCACGACGGTGATCTTCGCCTCGTCGCGGTTGTAGGTGACCCCCGTGACCTCCAGCGCCTCCATGATGTCTTCCTCCCTGGTGACCAGCGTGCCTTCCTTGTCGTTGAAGCTCGATCGGACGTGGAGGGGCACATTGTACTTCTTGGCGAAGAGCACCGACCTGATGTGCAGCACTTTCGCCCCCAGCGACGCCATCTCGAGCATTTCGTCGTAGGAAACCCTGTCGAGCATGCGGGCCGACGGAACAACACCGGGATCGCTGGTGAAGACGCCGTCGACGTCGGTGTAAATCTCGCAGACGTCGGCGCCAAGGGCCGCCGCGATGGCTACGGCGCTGGTATCCGATCCCCCCCGGCCGAGCGTCGTGATGTTGCCGGCCTCATCGATCCCCTGGAAGCCCGCCACGACCACCACCTCGCCGCGGTCGAGCGCCTGGCGAATGGCTGAGTCGTCGATCTTCTGGATGCGCGCCTTCGAAAAGGCCGAATCGGTGGTGATGCGCACCTGCGAGCCGGTAAAAGAGCGTGCAGCGCACCCCCGCGCGTCGAGCGCGATCGAGAGGAGCCCGATAGTCACCTGCTCGCCGGTCGAAAGGATGACGTCCATCTCGCGCTCGCTGGGCGTGTCGGTGAGATCCGCCGCGAGCTTGGTGAGGCGATTGGTCTCGCCGGCCATGGCCGAGACCACGACGATCACCTGGTTGCCGCTCTCGCGGGTGCGGATGACACGATCCGCAACCCGCGCGATGCGCGCGGTGTCGCCCACCGAAGTGCCGCCATATTTCTGGACTATCAGCGCCATGTATCTATCCGTCTCCAGCGCATGTCATCGGAACCCATGCATCGGAACGCATGTCATTGCGAGGAGCGCAGCGACGAAGCAATCCCCCCGTTCGTGGCGGTGCCCGGGGGATTGCTTCGTCGGGCCTTCGGCCCTCCTCGCAATGACATGCGAGCCCAGGCTCCCCGCGCAATGACAAACGGAGTTACCTTCCCCGCAACGGCCTTACCGTAATCCGCCGCGACTCGTCGCCCGTGCGCTGGAAGCGCACTTCCAGGCGATCGGGCGGCAGGCTGTCGGGGGCACGGTCGGCCCACTCCACGACCAGCACCCCCCGGCCGTCGAGATAGTCACGGAAGCCGAGCGATTCAACCTCGTCGGGGCCGGAAAGCCTGTAAAAATCGATATGATACACGCGAACCGACCCTTCGTACACATGCACCAGCGCGAAGGTCGGACTGGACGCCTCGTCGCTGCAGCCGAGCCCCTCGGCCACCCCCTTCGCGAAGATCGTTTTTCCCGCGCCCAGGTCTCCGATGAGCGCCACGACAGCGCCGGGATGGAGCCCCTCCCCGACACTTCGGCCGAGAGAGCGGGTTTCGGCCTCGGAGCTTGTTTCAACCACGCGCTCGCCCACGCCGCTCTGCGCGGGCGACTCTGATCCCGGAGCCCTGGAAGTCGGCATTTCGGAATTCGGCCTCGTCAGAACGGGGGGCCGGCGCGGCCGGCTCTGAGCGCGTCGATGGTCGCGGGAATTCGCTCGATGAGATCCGTGGCAAGCAGCCCGACC
>JAUYMQ010000439.1 GCA_030698575.1 Deltaproteobacteria bacterium | reverse complement strand
CGACTGCCGATGGAGCTTGGCTCGGGATTACCCCGCCAGCGGCTTCCCCGAATTTGACAGGTGATCGCATGCGGGTTTCCCCGCATGCAGCCCTTTGCAGAATCAACTCCCAAGCCTCGCGATACTTGGCGGAACGTGGTTTTCGCTGGCGCTTGTCGGCTTCGACCAGATGGACTTCACTGCCGTAGCCGATAAACACATCATTGGGGAAGACGTAGAAGAGATCCAGTTCGTCCAGGTAAATCAGGGCGAAGTCAAAGTCGGAAGGTTCGTATGGCTTTCGCAGCATCACGCGTCGATTCGTCTTGGTGCGGCGATTGTCGACGACGTAGTTGCGAGAGGGTTCATCGAACCAGGCAGACTTGACCTGGATCTTGACGAGAGCCCCTTGCACATCGAAGACCAGATCGTAAGGCAACCGGTCTCCTACGGGCTTGAGAACTCCCCAGCCTTCCTTCAAACCTCGAAGGACGGCTGCTTGCTCTGCAACGTCTCCCTTCAACTTGGTGTTGGAATTCATTCTGCTGATTGAGCCCGACGAGCTACCGGACTGCTCCACCCCGCGACAAGACGCAACATAGCGTCGTGAGGAGACGGTAACCTACCACAGTGACAGGGGGTCTGCAAGACGTGGGACGCCCCGCTGGGGCCTGCTTTCAGCCCTACAGCTTCTTCAGGTCCCGGACCTCCTCGGGCGTGAGCGGCCTGAGGTCGCCGGGGCGCATCGTGCCGAGATGAACGGGCCCCACGGCCGTGCGGCGCAGGTACACAATCTCCCGCCCCACCCGGGCGAACATCCGCCGTACCTGGCGGTTCCGACCCTCGCGGAGCCTGATCTCGAGCATGGTGCGTTGCTTCGGCCGGCGCGTCATCTTGAGGCGCTTCACGCGGGCGGGAAGCGTCCGCCGGGGATCCTTGGCCGGATTGATGTCAATGAACACCCCGTCCTCGAGCTTCTCGAGGAGCGCGTCGGGGAAGTCTCCCTCGACGAGCAGATGGTACACCTTGCTCACGCCGTGCTTCGGGTGCATGCAACGGGCGGCCAGGTCGCCGTCGTTCGTGAGCAGGATCAATCCCTCCGTCTCGTAGTCGAGCCGGCCGATGGGATACACGCGCTCGTGCACGCCCTTCAGGTAACCCTTCACCGTGCGGCGCCCCTCCGGGTCCTGCAGGGTGGTCACCACCCGCGTGGGTTTGTAGAAAGCGTAATAGACCATGCGCTGCGCTGCGCCGATGTGGCGGCCATCGACCTTCACGTGATCCTTCCCGGCGTCGACCTTCGTGCCCAGCTCGGTGATGACGCGGCCGTTCACCTGCACGCGGCCTTCGCGCACGAGTACCTCCGCCGCCCGGCGCGAGGCAACACCCGCGCGAGCCAGGACCTTCTGCAGCCGCTCGGCGACAGGGCCCTTCTCAGGACGCGTCCGGCTATTCGTCGTCGGCTTCCTGGTCGTCTTCTTCGTCGTCATCGAACTCGTCATCGCTGACTTCTTCCTCGTCGACGTCGTAGCCCTCGTTGTCGAGGCCCTCTTCGTCGTGCTCCTCTTTATCGGAGCCTTCGCCTTCGTCGCTTTCGTCGCCGGCCGCTTCTTGCGCATCGCCGCGCGCTTCGTCGCCTGTTTCTTCTTCGGCTTCAATGCTCGCCTCATCGTCTCCCTCCGCCCCCGCCGTTGTCCGAGCGAAGGATTCGTCGTCGCTGTCGTCATCACCGCCCTCTTCCCCTTCCGATCCGTCCGGCCGCGCATGGCCACCGGTAGGCTCCGCGAATTCGCGGAGCGTCGGGAGCTGGGAGAGGTCCGGCAGATTGAAATGTTCGAGGAACTGCCGCGTGGTCCCGTAGATGATGGGACGCCCCGGCACGTCCTTTCGCCCCATGATCTTGACCAGCTTTCGCTCCAGCAGGCTCTGGAGCACCGCGCTGCAATCGACCCCCCGGATGCTCTCGATCTCGTTTCGCGTGATCGGCTGCCGGTAAGCTACCACGGCCAGCACCTCGAGCGCCGCGCGTGAGAGCCGGACGGGCCGCGTGGCCAGATACTTGCGAATCCAGGGGGCAAGCTCGGTCTTGGTGCGGAGCTGCCATCCCCCGGCAATCTGCTCGATGCTCACCGCGCGGCCGTTCGAGTTGAACTTGTCGGCCAGGCTTTCGACCAGGCGCGTCGCCTCGCGCTTCTCGCACTCGAGGACCTCCGAGATACGTTGCGCCGTGAGCGGCTCGTCCGAAACGAAGAGCAACGCCTCGACTACCCGCAGGCTCTCGCTATCGTCCATCTAGCTCCCCTCTTCCGGATCGCGCTCCGCCGGGGGCGCGTCCGCCGTTTGGCCTTCCCCTTCCTCTTCCCCGGCCTCCTCGCCGCTCGCGGGGGCCTCGTCATCGAGTTGCCGGGCGATGGCCTCGCGATCCTCGGGCATGGTCGAAACCGACTTCTGCACGCGGATCATCCCGTAGCGCACAACCTGGAAGATGCGCACGATGCGAAGTCGCGTCAGCTCCAGGATGGCCAGGAAGGTTATCACGAGGGCCTGCCGCGAGCCCGCCGGTTCGAGCAGCTCCTCGAAGGTCATGCTGTCATTCGACTCGAGGCGCTCGAGCAGCTCGTGGATCTTGTCGCGAAGGGTGACTTTTTCGCCGAAGATTTCGTGAACGCTCTCCTTGGGCGCGCGCTCCCAGACCCGCCGGAAAGCGTCCATCAGCTCGAAGACGCTGACCTCGGCCAGGGGCTCCTCGTCCAGCGGGAGCTTCGTGTCGGCCACCTCCGCCAGCCGCGGGAACACCTCGCGGTAGAGCTGCGGGCGCGCCTCCAGCTCGCCGGCCGCTTCCTTGAAGCGCTCGTATTCGAGGAGCTGGCGCACAAGATCGACGCGCGGATCGTCCTCATCCTCCTCCTCGTTCTCGCTCGGCGGCAGCAGCATCCTGCTCTTGATCTGCGCCAGCGTCGCGGCCATCAGGAGGAACTCGCCTGCCACGTCGAGGTTGAGCGACTTCATCAGATCGAGCGTGCCCAGGTACTGCTCGGTGACCAGCGCGATCGGAATGTCGTA
>JAUYMQ010000427.1 GCA_030698575.1 Deltaproteobacteria bacterium | reverse complement strand
CGCCTCGTTCTTCTGCTCGTCGGTGAGGACTACCTCTTCCGATTCGTTTGGCAATTGGATCTCCGTGCTCGGGCCGGCGCCGGATGGCGTGGGCCATTACAGAATGCCGTCGTGCTACGGCGGCGGTAGACTACTGCGTCTCTACAGGTACATCCGTGTCGAGGGCGATGAGCGCCTTCAGCGTGCCGATCTGTCCGCGCAACGTGGCCGTCTCGGTGACGTCGCGCGGTCCGTCGTTCTTCGCCCGAGCGATCTCGAGCTTGTTCTTGAAGTGATCGAGAAGCTTCAGCCAGAGGGCGCTCTGGCGCTCGCCGCGCGAAAGCGAAAAAATCTCGGGCTCGTTCACGCGGTGAATCCTTTACCGTTCGGGGCCTTGCCAGCGGGCTCTGCCGCGGCCTCAGCGACCTGGGCCCCTTGCTCGCGCGCTTGCATCCGCTCCTGCGCCTCGAGCGTCATCGCGGTCTTCGCGAGATCCTTCTTCACGTCGTCGAGCTTGAGCTGACGCTTGTTCGCGTAATCGAGCATGGCAATGCGTTCGCGGATCTCGAGCTCCGCCATGCGAGCCCGGTGCTCGACCTGAGTGCGTTCGGTCTCGGCCCGCGCATAAATGGTGTCGCGGTCCGTATCCTTCTTCACCCGGAGCTCGTCGACCTCTTTGCGCATCTCCGCGATCGCGGTCTTCGTTGCGTTGGCTCCGTCGGCGACGACCTTCTCGAGCTGCGCTGCCTGCGCCGCGAGCACCTTATCGAGCTCACGCGCGAGCTTCGCGTCCGCGGACTTGATCTTCGCGACCTCGATGGCGGGCGCGGCCGGCTTCGGTGCCGCATCGATCCTCGCCTGCTCTTCAGGCGTGTACTGGAAGGTTCTCGGATTCAGATGCTTTGTCTTCGAGAACTCCGCAAACCACCGCTTCGGGTCGACCCCGAACGCGGGGTTGATCGCGAACTCACCCATCTGTGAGACCGTCTGGTCCTGGATCGCGCGCTCAACGAGCGCGACCGACCCGTGAGCGTCGATCTTCCAGTCGCCCTTCTCGTCCTCGGGTATGTCGGGATCGAGGAGGAGGTACTCGTAGGACTGGTTCACCACCGGCTCGGTGATGTAGTCGTCGAACGCGTACCCGATGGAGCGCAGGAGCTGGTTCGCGTTGTTGTTCTGGAGCTGCGTCGCCCCAAAGGTCTCGGGCGTGGTCTTCCCCGACTGCCCCTGCGTGATCAGAGGGATGTTCGTCACCTCCTCCGCAAACCGCATGCAGAGTTCGATGATCACCATCAACTGGGGCGTCGTGTTCGGCACCTGGAAGAACGCGAACGCCTTCCGGACATCGTCGGCAGTCGCGTCCGCCGACTTGTAGTAGAGCTTGTCGGGCGTCAGAGTCCAGCTGCCGTCGGCCGGAGTGATGGCGCCTCGGTCGGCGACGATGACGCTGCCGGCCGACTTGCCGGCGTTGTTGAAGCACGCGCGCGTCGCGGCATTGATCGCCGCCTGCGGCATCGCGATCTGCTCCCCGACGCCGACGCCGGCCCAGTGCCCGGGGCGTCGCTGCCAGGGGACCGCGTGGTAGGGGATCTCGCCCGAATCCAGCGGGTTGATGGTCGCCCGGATGAGGGTGTCGTTCACCATCGTGCAGATGACATAGACGTCGCCCGCCAGTGGAAGGTCGCCCTCGTCGACCGTGCGGGTCGCGAGCACCTCCTCGTGCGTCAGCGTCCCGTAGTAGTGCCAGGCCGTGAAGAGGTGACGGTTGTGCTTCGCGTTCGGCTTCTGGTTGTCGACGGCAACGCCGGCCGGTCCGTCGCTCAGGACCCTGTCGATCGCCCCATCGATGTACCCCTTGAGCCCCTTGAGCTTGCGGAGCTGCTTCTTGCCGATCGGTTCGGCGTGGAAGAGGTGGTCGCCATTCTGGATGTTCTCGCCGCACGCGGGGTCGGGGTAGATGTTCCAGGGGTCGGCCCACTCGTACCCGGGGACGACCTTCTTGTTGATCTTGAGCTTGCCGTTCTCGCGGGCGCGCGAAATCTGAGTACGCGGGAAGGGGCCCTTCAGGACCCCGACACCAATACGCGACGCATCGAATACGATCTTGCGTCCCTCGGCCCGGAAGCGCGACTCCACCATCCAGTCGTGGATACGCTTCTCGGCCTTCTTGGCGGCCGTGTTCGCGTGCTCCTGCTTCTCCTGCGCCAGATCTTGCACCGTGATCGGGATGCCCGGTCCGGAGCCTGGCGCCGCGGGCAGCGCGCCGGCGGTTGGCGCCAGCGGGAGTCCACCCGTAGGAGGTAGTGCGGCGCCAGGCAGCTGCTGAGCCTCCCCCGGGCGCGCGTCGCGCTCGAGGGGGACACCGTCGACTACGGCTTGGCTCGTGTCCTTGAGGGCGGTGATCAGCTCCGGGACGGGCGTGCTCGAGAAGGAGAACGCCTTCTCGTCGGCCGGGAGGAGGATCTCGGAGAGCTTCGCTGCGCCAGCGTCGACGTAGCGGCTCGTGATCCGGACGAAGGCGGTCGACTTGGTCTCACCGTCTGCCGCGGTACGCCGCTGGTCGCTCGTCAAGGGGCCCGTCATGTTGGTCGGCTTCGCCCACCGGGCGCCCGCGAACGAGCTCCGGTTGGCGTCGTCGATCCCGAGGTAGGCCTCCTCGGCCGCGAGCCAGATGTCCTCGATCCCCGACTCCTTGCGGGCGGAGACCGCCTCCCCCCGCTTCGTGACGAGGGCCTGCTCGAGCGCACGCAGGCGCACGGCATCCGTCTCGTCGTGGGCGGCGATTGCCTCAGCTACCTCGTCAGGGAGATCCAGGTCAGACATCAGGTGGGCGATCGTTTAAACGCCGACTTAGAC
>JAUYMQ010000425.1 GCA_030698575.1 Deltaproteobacteria bacterium | reverse complement strand
CACGACCTGGATCCAGGCAATCTCGCGCCCGCCCGCCGCATCCTCGGGGGAGGAGAAGGGAACGTTGTTCTCCACCTTGCATGCCACGACGCACGCCTGGCAGCCGACGCAGCGGTCGAGGTCGATGGCCATTCCGTATTTCGCCATGGAGGTCCCCTTAGCCCTTGTAGATGCGAACCCGCGTGACGGGGTAGACCGACGCGCCCGTGACGGTCATCGATGTCGCCCCCAGCAGATCGTTGGGATTTGCGCCGGTCCCCTTCGCCCAGCGCCCGCCGGCCTCGTGGCCAAACCCGTAGGGGAGGTTCGCGACCTCCGGCGGCGTCCCCGGGAGCAGCCTTGCCATCACGTTCAGCTTCCCGACCGCGGACTCGACCCAGACCCGATCCCGGTCGCGGATTCCCATGCCGCGGGCCGTCTCCGGGTTGATCTCGACCCATGATTCCCAGGGAACGGAGACCCCCTTGCCGGCGATCTCGATCAAATAGGGCATGTTCGCGGTACTCCCGCCCGTAAACGCGAGCGGGCGAAAAACGTTCAGCACGAGGGGATACTCCTCCCGCGACGCCACCTTGCCGAGAGACGCATGGTGTGGAAGGTAGGGCAGGTCTTCCGTCGCGCCGGGCGAAGCAGACGAGGCGGTTTCGCCCGTCCGGTCCAGGTGAGGTTTCAGGTCACCCAGCCTGGCCTTGAGATTCTGCGAGTAGAACTCAAAGCGGCCCGAGGGTGTCTGCAGCGTTCGGGGCCAGTCCTTATACCGGTATTGAGGCTCCCACCACGCGCCCCGCTCCAGGAGCTGGCGCCAGAATGCGTCGAAATCCTCGGGTGGAGAAGACGGCGCGTCTTCTTCCGCGGACGGCTTGCGCCCGCGCACCGCGACGGCGGGGGCCAGTTCTCCGCGTCCGGACTCGTAGACTCCCCGAACCCGCTCCTTGAGGAATGTCTCCATCCCCTTCCACGGGAGCGCGGAGGCGACAGGTTCCCCCAGCGCCTTGGCGAGGGTGAAGAGGACCTCGGAGGTGGCGCGCGTGTCGTAGAGCGGCTCCCGCACGGGCTGCCGGATCCCGAGCACCGGAAATCCGATGTTCCGTGGCGTGGGATCATCCTGCCAGCGCTCGAGGAAAATGTGATCGGGGAGCACGAGGTCGGCGGCCTCCGTACTTTCGTCGAGGTAGGGTGAGAAGCTCACCACGAACGGCACGCGCGCCAGCGCCTCCCGCATTCCGAGGGCGGCGGGGAGTGAGAAGAGCGGATTCGCGTGGTAGAGAAACACCGCCTCCACGGGATAGGGCCGCCCGCTTCGGATTGCCTCGGGAACCCGGTGAATCGCGCTCGCCGCGAGCGGGGCGTCGGCGGTTCCGGCCCCGTCGATACGCGCCTTCGCTCTCCCGCGCTCGGAATCGCCGTCTTCGGGAAGCGGGGGGAGCGGCGTGAAGGGAATCTCAGGAGGGGTGAGGACCCCGCCCGGCTGTTCGAGATTTCCGACGAGGGCGTTCAGGCAGTGGATGGCCCAGCGCGCGTAAAGTCCGTTGGGATAGCGGGAGACGCCTCGATCCCCCATTGCGATTGCGGGGCGCGTCTCTCCGAATTCACGTGCTACGCGCACAATCTTCTGCTCGGGAACGCCTGTCAGCGCCGCGACCGACGCAGGTGGATAGTCCCGAAGCACCATCGTCCGAAATCCCTCGTGCGAACGGCCGGACCCGTCCACCCAGTCTTCGAGGCCGAAGGCATGATCCCGCAGGAAGTCCGTGTCCACCAGGCCGTCCCGCAGGAGGACATGGGCGATTCCCAGCGCGAGGGCGCCGTCCGTCCCCTGGCGAATAGGCAGCCACTCGTCGGCCTTGGCGGCGGTCATGGAGAAGCGGGTGTCGACCTGCACCACCCGGGCGCGCCGGCCGGGCCGGCCCTGCTTCAAATCCGCGAAGCACCGTATCTGCCAGACCGGCGACCAGCTCCCTTCCAGCAGGCTCACGCCGAAGTTGAGAACGTAGTTGGTGTTCTCGAGATCATATCCGACGTGGCCCCTCACCCCCTGGGTGAGCCAGAGCACCGTATCCGAGGTGTCGCATCCCATCGCCATGGAGATGTAGTTCGGCGAACCGTAGGCATCGAGGAAGCGCTGCCAGAGGGCCTTCATGAGACCGCGGTACTGCCCACCGATGACGGCCACGCTTTCCGGGCGCCCCTCGGCGCGAAGGGCGCCGAGCCGCTCGGCCACGAGCGCGATGGCCTCGTCCCAGGAAATTTCCGTCCAGGCGCTCGTCCCGCGCTCGCCGGCGCGTTTCATCGGACGCCGGATCCGGTCGGGGTCATAGAGCGCCTGCAGCCCCGCCTCGCCCTTCGGGCACAGTCCGCCCTTGTTCACGGGATGTCCCGGGATCCCGCGCACGCTCACGGGCCATCCGTCGAGCAGGCGGACGCGAATGCCGCACCCGCCCGGGCAGAGCTGGCACACGGAGTTCGTCCACGACTCGATGCCGGGGCCGGGCCACTGATACTTGTGATCCGCCACGGCGCGCAGCAGCTCCTTGATTTCCGACGGGACCAGCAACAACCCTGCCGCCGCCCCACTTACGGAAAGGAAACCACGGCGCGTTATATCCATCGAGGACCCCCTATCGGTGACACGCCACGCAGTCGGTGCTGGCTTCCTGCTCCTCGTGGCAGGCAAGGCACCATTTCATCGTGAACTCGTAGGGAGGATTTCCGGGGAGCGTCAATGACTCCGCGATGTCCTCGTGGCAGGTGGCGCACTCGATCTCGGAGACGGCCGCATGCCGCCGATGCGAGAAGAAGACGTGTGACGCCAGCCTGGGAAAGGGCGCCCATGGGATTTCCCTCTCCTCCTCCTCGTAGACGACCAGCTTCTCCTCCTCCTTCTGATCCTCCGCCTTCTCCGACTGAAGGCCGTCGTGGCAGTCCAGGCAGTTTTCCAGCGTGGGCGTCCCCGCCGCCCCATGCTCCATCACATACACGTGGCACCCCTCGCAGGTCGACTCCTCGAAGTGTGCTTTGTGGCTGAAGCGCATGGGCTGCGCGCGGGGCTGTGGACTGAAACGTGGCAAGACGTTGAGATAAAGGAAGGCCCCGAGGAAAGCGACGGCAATCAGCAAAAACACCGCTCTCCCCACGGGCCATTCCCCTCTCTGAAGTCACCAATTACCGACGCGCGAATTCAGCGGCTCTGCCTTACCGTGCGAAAGCTTTTTCTGGCCGTCACCTTTGCCGGTCACAAACTAAAGACGAAGACCCATGCGGTCGGGCCAGTCACTGAGAGCAACCCGAGAAGCGTCAGTTCGTTCAAGGGCCCTTTATCTCGGTCCACCGAGGTTTGATCTCGGGCCAGCGAGGGGGCTTTATGTCCTCGATCGTCGTCCATCGAGGCCCCTCTATCCCTGACCTGTCAGGCACTGGAGGCGGCGGTTCATCCTCCTCGGACTCTACCAGCGGCAGCAAGTAGACGGCGACGATAAAGACCAACGCTCCCATCGCATATATCCCCGCGACTAGCAAGAGCTCCAGCCCCGAGGGCGCATAGCTGACTCCGGGCAACGGCAGGGCCGAGTGACCCATGAGAGAGGGCAGCACGATGTTCCAGCGCTCGGCAAAGATTCCGAGCACGACAAGGCCCGCCGCTATTCCGAGCCGGGTGTCCTCGCCAAGACGCTCATTGGCGCAGGCCTGCAGCAGAGCCAGGCCGACAATCCACACTGCGGCGTAGCCCACCCACCCGGGCAGTGCGTCGCCGACCACCTTGGCGAACGGCATTGCCAAACCGAATACGAAGGCAATCCCGGCCACGATGGGGAGCAGGGTTAATCCGCCGATGATCACCCAGCGCCGCGGGATACCTGCCAGAACAACGCCGAACAGGAGTAGCGGGAAGATCAGCCCGAGCAGGAGATGGCCCCAGAAGAATACAGCGTAGCGTCCATGCATCATGGTTTCGAAAACCTCGAGCACCGCAGGCTCCTTGCCATAGAAGACCGTCAGCATTTCGGCGAACAGGAAATAGCCGAGCGCCAGCACCAGGAAGGTGAGTATTTGCGCCAATCTCCGGATGACCTCGTCCTTGATTCTCACGCGAAGGTACCGGCGGATCAGGACCACGGAAACGATCAACAGTGCGAGGCCGGAGACCGCCGCGGAGACGATGAACAGCGGCGCCATGATGGCGCTGAACCAGCCCGGCCGGGCCTTGGTGAGCCCCAGGATCCAGGCCGTGACGCTATGCATCCCTACCGCAGCGAGCAGCCCCGCCACGGCCATGACTCTGAGAATGATGTCGTCACGCTTCAGAGCCTTGGGGGAGACATCGGTGTAGCCAAGCGCCATCAGGCGGAAGAGCCAGGCATGCCTGGGTTTGATCGACATCAAACGCACGAGATCGGACCGCGTCCCGAAGTAGCCATAAGCAAGGCTTATGAAGAAGTAGAGCGAGACGTTCAACATGTCCCAGAGGATTGGGGAGCTGACGTTCGCATACAGGAGGATGAAGTGCATCCGCTGAGGCCAGCAAAGATTGACGAAGAGGGAGGTCACGGCCATCACTACGCAGCTTATTGCCATCAGCTCCGCGATGCGGGCCACCGATCTGAATTGCTTGACGCCCAGCGCGTGGACCAGAGAGGCGATGAGAATGCCCCCTGCGCTCACGCCGACGAAGAAGACACAGTTGACGATGTAGAGGCCCCAGTAGCTCGGTCGGTTGAGACCCGTGACCCCCATCCCGGTAGTGAACTGCCGCCAATATACAAATCCGGCCGAAAGCACGAGGATCACAAGCGGCACCGCCGCCACTAGCAGGCGAGTGTCCCTGCGAAGAACGTTGGCGAACCAATCGGCGTTGAACCGTTCATCGTTCGCGTTCGACATCCCACTCTCCCTCGCGGAGGTAATAGACCTTCGGTTCGGTCCCGAGATCCTCACCGAACCGGAATGCCCGCGGGCTCTTCGAGAGTGCCGCGACGCGGCTCTCCGGATCATCGAGATCACCGAACGTGATCGCCTTGGCCGGACAGACCTCCTGGCAAGCCGTTTGGTAATCGCCGTCCTTCAATTTGCGTTTCTCACCGTCTGCCCGCTCCCGTGCCTTCACCACACGGTGGGAGCAGAAGGTGCACTTCTCGATGACGCTCTTGGGACGCACCGAAACGTCGGGGTTCAACCCGGCCACCATCGGCTCGGGCCATTTGGGCTTGAACCAGTTGAAGAACTTGACCGTATAGGGACACGCCACCGCGCAGTAGCGGCACCCGATGCAGCGCGGATAGATCTGCGCCACGATCCCGGTCTCCTCGCTCAGGTAGGTTGCGCTCGTCGGGCAGATCGTGACGCAGGGTGGGATTTCGCAGTGGTTACAGAGCGCGGGCATGAAGCGGGTGCGCGCCTCGGGAAACTCCCCCTCGTAAAAGGGGAGGACCTGCATCCAGGCAATCGTCCGCCCCTCCAGTGCCAGTTCCGGTGAGGAGAAGGGCACGTTGTTCTCGACCTTGCAGGCCACCGCGCAGGCTTGGCAGCCCGTGCACCGGTCCAGATCGATCACCATTCCGTAACGCGGCACGCTCTTTCTCCTCAGGCTCGATAGACTTTAACTCGTGTGACCGAATACGCGCTGGCCCCCGTCACGGCCATGGTCGCTATTCCAACAAGCTTGTTCGGATTCGCACCCAACCCTTTTGCCCAGCGCCCACCTACTTCGTGGCCCAGTCCGAAAGGGAGGCTGACGACCTCGGGGTTCGTTCCGGGATCCACCCGCGCCCGCACCTTTATTTTCCCGAGGGGTGACTCGACCCAGACCATGTCCCGGTCGCTGATGCCGTACAAGCTCGCCGTGCCGCGGTGGATCTCGATCCAGGACTCCCAGCCCACCTGGCGGTTCTTGCCCGCGATCTCCAGCAGATATGGCATGTTCGCCGTCCGGCCGCCGTAGAAGACCGTGGGCCTGAAGACGTTGAGAACAAGCGGGTACTCCG
>JAUYMQ010000410.1 GCA_030698575.1 Deltaproteobacteria bacterium | reverse complement strand
AGAGCTTTGCGCCCTCCGCTCCGCCCCCGGCGTCGCCGAGTTCATCCGCGTTTAGCACCGCGCATGTCATTGCGAGGAGGGCCACAGGCCCGACGAAGCAATCCCCTTGGCACTTGCCGGGGGATTGCTTCGTCGCTTCGCTCCTCGCAATGACATGCGTCGGGAGGCACCCAGCATTACATGGGAGGCACTTCGGAGGGGTCGCGGCCTTTCCGCGCGCAGGCGGGTGTCCCCGCGCGCAGGGCGCGAAAGGCGGCGCCCGAAGTGCGCTAGCGACCAGTCGCTAGGCATGGCCGTGCTTGCCGATGCTCGTTGCGCGACCTTCGCTAGCGCGCGAGGGGGTTGCGCCGCCGTCGCGCCGCGCGGGGACAGGTCCCGCCGAGCACGGTAAGGACGCGGCCCTTCCAGGCTGAGAACTCGAGCGCGCCCGCTCAGGACGGCCGGCTCGACCCCTCCCCCCCGCCCCTCTCGACAAAGACGGTCTGGGTCGGATAGGCGAATTCGATCCCCTCGCGCTCGAAAGCCTCCATGATCCGGTAGTTGATCTCCTGCTGAACGTCCATGTAGGTGTTGTAGTCAGCGCTCAGTACGTAGTAGACGATCTCGACGTCAAGGCTGTAAGGGCCGTAGGCGCTGAAGTGCGCGCGATCGAAGCGCGCGCCCTCGGCTCTGTCTACAATCTCGCGGATCATGCCCGGGATTTTCTTCATCTTCTCGAGGCGCGTCTGGTAGACCACGCCGATCGTGAAGGCGATGCGCCGCTCCTGCATCCGCTTGTAGTTCTTGATCCGGCTATCGGTGAGATCCGTGTTCGAAAACACCAGTTGCTCGCCGTCGAGGCTGCGAAGGCGGGTGGTCTTGAAGCCGATGTGCTCGACCTTCCCCTTGAAGTCCCCCACGATAATGAAATCCCCGATCTCGAAGGGGCGATCGAGGAAGATGGAAAAGGAGCTGAAGGCGTCTTCGAGAACCGTCTGGGCCGCCAGCGCCACGGCGATCCCGCCGATCCCGAGCCCCGCCACGACGCCGGTGATCTTGATGCCCATGTTGTCCATCAGGAAGACGAGCCCGATGGTCCAGAGGACTATTCGCGCCACCAGTCCGAGGTTGCGCACCACGGATTTGCGGTTCGGATCCTCGTCGCCCACGCGAAAGTAGGCCTGGGCGACGAGGAATGTGGCGGCCTTGGAGAGCGCCTGGATGATCTTGATCGTGAGGAATGCGACGAAGACGATGTGCAGCAGCCGCGCGATCGACGGTGCCAGAACGAGCGATCGGGTGCCGAGGTAGAGACCAATGAAGCCGTAGACCGGGAGACCGAGGCCGTCGAGCAGGTCGACGAGATAGTCGTCGAAGCGGTTCTCCGTGCGCTGGGCGAACGCCCGGAGGCGCTTGGCGGCGATCTTCTCGAGAGTCCAGAGCAGGAGGGTGATGCCCGCCAGGAGGGCCAGTGCTTCGGCGTACGCGCGGGCCGTGTTGCCGAGGTAGGTGATCTTCGCGAGATCATCCAGGACTTCAAGCGGCATCGTGATGCACCTCCGAGTGGAAGACTCCGTGGTGCGTCAGTATGCGCCATGGTTCTCGAAGACGCGCCGCGGATTGCCGACGGTCATCGCCTCGATCTGCGCCTCCGTCACGCCTTCCTTCCGGAGCGCGGGGATGACGTCGTCGGAGATGTGTCGGAAGTTCCAGTTGGGCACCGTCGCCTCGACCATCCCCTTCGGGAACCAGTCGATGTGGCAGGCGGCGTCGTGCGCGAGAACCATCTGTTCGGCGTAGCCGCGCCGGCACAGTTCGGCGATGACGCTCACGCGCTGCGGGGTCGGCAGGAGCATGTCGATGCCGAATCGATCCATGCCGATGAGGCTTCCACGCTTCATGATCGACTCGAGGTGGCCCGCGTCTTCCGAGTCGCCGCAGTGGCCGATCACCACCCGCTTCAGATCGACCCCCTCCTCCTCGAAGACGTCCTGCTGCTTGTACCCGGTGTGGGTGTGGACGTCACTGTGCGTGGAGATCGGCACGCCGGTCGCCCGGTGCATGCGCGCCGCCGCCTGGAGGAGCTTCTTGTTGATGTCGGTCACGCCGGGCTGGTCGGTGGCGCACTTGATGATTCCGGCCTTGACGTCGGTCCCCTGGATGCCGTCGGTGATGTCACGGATGAGGAAATCCACCAGCTCCTCGACCTCACGCCACTGGTACATCGGGTGCTCGAACCAGTAGTAGCCCGTGGCAGCAATGATCTGCATCTCGGCCTTCTCCGCGACCTCCTTGATGACCGAGATGTCGCGCCCGAGGTTGATCGGGGTCAGATCGACCATGGTCTTCACGCCGCGCTCCTTCGCCGACTGGACCTCCTTGACCGCGTGCTGGATGAATTCCTTCCGGTCGAACCAGCCCGGAACCGCCTGCCGCATGTCCCAGTTCATGACGAGAATATGTTCGTGCATGAGCGTGAAACCGAGATCATTCGTGTCGATCGGGCCGAGGACGCTGTTGACCTTCGCCATGAAAACTTCCTCCTGGGATGAGCGACACCACCGGCGGCGGCATTCGCGCGACATGCGAAACCGGGAAAATGTCCGGGGATTTTACTCGGGATGGCAGGATTGCGAAAGGGCGGGCCTAGCGGCCCATTTTCCAGGTGGCCTCGTAGCCGAGGAACGCGTCCCCATTGAGGGGACATTCCGTGTGGCGGGCTTCCACGTCGCGGGCGCCCGAGAGTTCGAGGCCGCGGCACATGCTTCCGAAGATGTCCCAGCAGACCGCCTTTGACGGCGGCATGAACTCCTCTATCCGCACCCGCGCGTGTTCCGCGCCAGAGTCCACGACCACCATGCGGCCGACGTTGAAGTAGCTTCGCCAGAGAAGCGACGACATGCGGATGATGAAGGCCGGCGAACCCGCCCGGTAAAGGAAACGGTAGACCGTGTTGAGGCTCTGCTCGAGATCGTTAGCGCCGATATCGCGCGCGGCTTCGGGCCTGCCGCCGAGATGCCGCCGGACGATGAGGTCCAGCACCTCGGCGTAGGCGTCGTACGGGTACCAGCAGGAGGCCAAAAGGGAGCCGGTGAAAACCTCCCGCGTCGCCGGCTTCAGATCGCCGAGGATCTCCAGCCACGCATTCGCGCCGAAGCGGTCGCGCACGAAATCCACAAGGTGCTGGAAGGTCACGCCCTTCGCCAGGATCTTCTCGATCTCGGCGTTGGGACCGGTCTCCCCGGAACGCTCGTCCATGAGTACGTATATCGGACAGGGGCGGGATAGCTTGAAAGGGCGGCCCCGCTGGTCAGAATAGCCCGGCTGGCAGGTCGATCTCGGGCAGCGGTCGGCGGGCGATCGCGTCGGCTTCGGCCGGAGGCACCCCGAGGAAGCGCAGGGCTGCGGCCGCGCTCGGCAATACCGCCGAGGCGCGCGCCCGCGTGCGCATCTGGTGCGCCTTCGACGCGGGCATGCACAAGGAGTTCCGCCCGCTCTTCTTCAAGCATGTGATGCGCCCGCGGCTGCGCAAGCGGTTCGGCGCGACACCCGATTTCCTCGCGGCCCTGCCGGCCGATCTCTCCGAGGCCGACGCCCACTGGATCCGCTCCGTCTGGGACGACACCGTGCGCATCGACATGAACCACGACGGCGCCATCGCCGTCCTCCGCCAGAAGCTCGAGCGCCTCCCTTCCTTTCGGAATGGCGGGGGCGGGTGGGTAAGCTATTCGAGGGCGCCTCTCACCCTACTCCGCAGTCGGTTTTGACCACCTCGGTGCCCCAGCAGCCAGGGATGAACACCCCTTGACCACCGTTCAAAGTCGCCGCTGATTGACTAACGCAGGTTGCGTACTCCGACCCGCCGCAGGATAATCGCCGAACGCCCAGCAGTCCCTGGGGCTCATCGCACCAGGGGTTCTCGGTACTTGCACTACATGGCTACACCGCAATTCAGGTGGGAGAAAAAGATGGCCGATACCTTCCTCGATCTTGCGTACGAAGTCTTGAAACAGTCATCGAAACCACTGACCTATCAAGAAATTTGGCAAGCTTCCAAGACTATGAACATCGATTTCACGACCGAAGGCAAAACTCCGTGGCAGACCCTTGGCGCATATCTGTACGTCCAGGTCCGCGATAACCCTTCGTCCAAGTTCATCAAGGTGGGCAAGAGACCTGCTCGGTTCTTTCTTAAGGAACGAGAGTCCGAGCTAACCACTGACGTAGTAGCAAAGCTGGAAATCGAGGAGGCCAAGACTATCCCGCGTCAGCCTTCCTATCACGAGCGAGATCTTCACCCACTTCTAGCCTATTATGTTTACTCCAATCCGGCGTTCAATCGTGGGCGCTCGATCTTTACAAAAACTATTTTTCACGAAATTTCAAGGAAGTCTGGCTATAGTGAATGGACCAACCCAGACATGGTGGGCTTCTACCTGCCTCTTGAAGACTGGCGTCCCGAAGTTATCGAGTTCAACCGCTTATCCGACAACAATTCCCTTAGGTTGTTCTCTTTTGAGCTCAAGCGTACTCTAGACAAACGGACGTACCGAGAATCATTTTTCCAGGCTGTTTCGAATTCGTCGTGGGCCCACGAAGGCTATCTCGTAGCAGCGGAAATCCTTCAGGATGATGAATTCTTGGCGGAGCTTGAAAGACTAGCGACTTCCTTCGGCATCGGGGTCATTCACCTAGATTTAAGTGATATCAACGGTTCCGCGGTTATCTTCCCAGCGAGAATTCGGAATACACTCGATTGGGAAAACATCAACAAGCTCTGCGAACAGAATGAGGACTTTGCTAAGTTCATCGCAGACGTAAAAATCGACTTCGAAGCCAAGCGCATTCATAAGAGCGAGTACGACGAAATTCCGAAAGATCCAAGAAAGTACATTTCGGACAAGTTCGGTATCAATTCAGCCGATTGATACATTCATCCCTACCAATCCCCCTACCTCACGCCGCCTGCAACTCCCGCTGCTGCCCGAACAGCCGGTAAAAGACAAAGATGTGCGTGGCGATGATGATCGGCACGATGAAGGTGGGGAGCAATGCGAGGGGAAGTTCCAGCAGTGCGGCCATCGAGGCGCGGTCGGAGAGGGCGAGCTTCGCGGCCGTCGTG
>JAUYMQ010000401.1 GCA_030698575.1 Deltaproteobacteria bacterium | reverse complement strand
CGGGCGCCGATCCCAAGGCCTTCGAAAGGGTTTATCTCGGGCACGCGGCCGACGGCTCGCCGCTGGGCTACGCGGTGGTCGCACAGGCGCCGGGCTTCGCCGACATGGTGCGCATCATCATCGGCTACGACCCGGCGACCCGGACGCTCCTCGGCATGAAGGTGCTCGAGAGCAAGGAAACGCCGGGACTGGGCGACCGGATCGAGAAGGACGCGCACTTCGTCGGCCAGTTCGAGGGGGTTCACACGCCGCTCGAGGCCGTCAAGCCCGGCGCGGGAAAGGGGGGCCCTTCGGAAGTGGATCTCATCACCGGCGCGACGATATCCTCGAAGGTTGTGGTGCGGATCATCAACGACGCCCTCGAGCGGCTGGGCCCCCAGCTCGACGAGGCGGGAGCGAAATCGCCATGAAGAAAACGACGCCGAAGCAGGACTTGCTGCGCGGGGTCTGGCGTGAGAACCCGGTGCTGGTCCAGGCTCTGGGGCTCTGTCCGACGCTCGCCGTGACAAATACCGTCGCCAACAGCCTCGCCATGGGGCTCGCGACGTTCTTCGTGCTCATGGGCTCCAGCTTCCTGGTTTCGAGCTTCCGCCGGTGGGTGCCGCGGGAGGTCCGGATTTCCACCTACATCTTGATCATCGCGACCTTCGTCACCGTCGCCGACATGACGCTGGCGGCCGTCGTGCCCGACATCCACAAGGCGCTCGGCGCGTTCATCGCGCTCATCGTCGTGAACTGCATAATCCTCGGCCGCCAGGAGGCCTTCGCGTCCCGCAATCCCGTCGGCCGCTCGCTGCTCGACGCCGCCGGCACGGGGGCGGGTTTCGTCATCTCGCTGCTGCTCATGGGGGGAATTCGCGAGGTGCTGGGCCAGGGGACCTTCCTGGGCGTCCCGCTCCTCGGACCGCACTACGAGCCCTGGGTGATCATGATCCTGCCGCCTGGCGGATTCCTGACGCTGGGCGTGATCCTGCTGGCGATATCCGCAATCGAGCGCCGTCGCGCCTCGCGCGCGGAAAGGGCCGCGGCGGGAACGATGAGGAGGGCTGCCTGATGGGCGAGCTGGCGTGGATCTTTCTCTCGGCGGCGGTGATCAACAACTTCACCCTTGCGCTGTTCCTCGGGCTCTGCCCATTCATGGGCGTGTCGGGGAAGCTGGACACCTCCCTCCGGATGGGAGCAGCCAATACCTTCGTGCTCACCATCACGTCGCTCTGCGTCTGGGCGCTCAACACTTATGTGCTGCCGCACGCGCCCTACCTGCAGCTCATCTCCTTCATCGTCGTGATCGCCTCGCTGGTCCAGATCGTCGAGATGGCGATCCGCAAGCTGAGCCCCACGCTCTTCCGCGAGATGGGGATCTTCCTGCCGCTGATAACGACGAACTGCGCGATCCTGGGGCTGGCCATCTTCCAGACGAACCGCGGCTACGGTTTCCTGGAGGGGATCGTGTTCGCGCTGGGGGCGGGCGTCGGGCTCACGCTGGCGCTCGTGCTGATGGCCTCCATCCGCGAGATGTCGGAGCTGGCGGACGTGCCCGAGGCGGCGCGCGGGCTCGGTCTCGTCCTCATCATCGCCGGCAGCCTGTCCATGGCTTTCATGGGCTTCGCCGGCCTGCTGAGCGCCTCATGAGCGCACTGATATCCATAGCGGGCGCCGCCCTGCTCTTCGTGATCTTCGGCCTATTCCGCCGCGGCCGGGACTCCGAGACCTGCGCGGGATGCGAGGGTGGATGCGCCCGGCGCGGCGGGTGCCACCCGGAGCAACACTCTCACGGGAGAACGACCGATGCGCATTCCTGACAATCTCGATGGTGAAGGTCTGACGCGACGGCAGATGCTCGCGCTGTGCGGGAGCGCCTTCGTCCTGCTCCTGGCGCCGCCGGTTCTGCGGCGCCGGCGCCGGCTCGTGACGCGTACGATCCCGGTGATGGGCACGCTCGCCGAAGTCGTGGTCGTGCACGACGACCGGCGCGAGGCCGAGGCGGCCATCGACACGGCCTTCGAGCGGCTCAGGTGGGTCGACCGAACGATGTCGAGGCATCAGGCGTCGTCGGACATCGGGCGCGTCAACGCCGTGGCCTGGCGCGAAGCCGTGGAGGTTCATCCGGCCACGGCGCGGGTGGTGGCCGAGGCGCTGCGCTGGGCGGAAGTCTCCGACGGCGCCTTCGATCCCGGCCTCGCGCGGCTGATGGAGATATGGGACGTCGGCAACCGGCATGCGCCGCCCCCGCGCGAGGCCCTGGCGCACCTCGCGGGGCGCCGGCTCTACCGGGCAATCGCCGTGGATCGCTGGCAGGGAAAGCCGGTGGTCCGTTTTCTCAACCGGGAGACAGGAATTGATCTGGGCGGAATAGCGAAGGGCTACGCCGTGGATCTGGCCGTCGAGGCGCTGCGCGCCTGCGGTATCCGCGACGCAGTCGTCAACGCCGGCGGCGATCTTAGCGCCATGGGTCGATCGCTCGACGGCGACGCCTGGCGGGTGGGGATCCGGTCACCCGCGGATCCCGCGCGCATCGAGGGCGTGATCGAGATCGCCGACGAGGCGGTGGCGACGTCGGGGGACTACCTCCAGGGTTTCGTCTACCGCGACCGCCGCTACCATCACATCATGGACCCGGCCCGCGCGGAGCCGAGGGTGACGGCGGTTCACAGCGTGACGGTACGGGCGGAGAGTTGCCTCACGGCGGACGCGGCCGCCACGGCCGTGTTCGGAGCCGGACGGCAGGAAGCGGAGCGCCTGCTCGCGCGCGCCGCCCCGCACGCGCGAATGGTCTCCGTGCTCTGATCGCCGCTCTCGCCGACACCGGGGTCAGGCTTGACTTATTGACTTGTTGGAGGCGCTTCGGACCAGCGCGCGATCTTCCGGCGTAGGTCAGCGTTCGATTGGATTTCCTTTCCAATCCGCTCGACGCCCCGGCAGAGCGCCGCCGGGTCGCGCCCGAACCGGCGCGCCAGATCGGTCAACGTCCCACACTCCAGGTTCAGTGCCAGCCAGGCAATCAGGTGTCGCGCACGCGCGAGGCGCCGGACGCGCGAGGGCCCTGACAGCTCGGCCGGGCTCACGCCCATCTCGTGGCAGACCCTTGCGCAGAGATCTTCCAGCGATGGGGCGGGCGGCGTCCGTGTCAGGGCGCTGTCTTCGGCCTCGGGATCGAAGCTCTCGAGGGGGAGAAGCGCTCCACTTTCTGCTTCACCGAGTTCGCTTCCTGCGTCCTCCCCCGGCACCACCTCGTCCACGAACGCCTGGAAGCGCCGCCGGCTCTCCCCCACCCGCTCGCCAAAGCAGCACAGCACCGCTGCGGTCGTGAGCCACGGAGCCTTGTCCCGGCCGAGATAGGCGCGGTGGCTGCTCCAGGGGTAGTCCTCGGGACGGGGCGCGATCCCGGCCTTCACGGGGTTCTGGTGGATGTACCGGACGAGCGTCAGCAGGTAGCGGTTGCAGTCGATCAGCCGGGCCTCGTAGCGCCGCTGGAAGACGTGGCCCACGCCGCCCTGCTGCCGGTTCAGCCAGCCGGCGTAGCGGAAGGCCAGGTTGTGGATGACCTTCGAGAGGGGGACGGCGCCGACCTGGATGGCCAGATGCAGATGGTTGGTCATCCAGCAGTAAGCGTGGACGCGGTGCGCGAAACGCGCGACGCCCTCGGCGATGAGGCCCTCGAGGAGCACACGGTCGCGGTCGGAGAAGAAGAGGTCGGCGCCCGCGTTGCCGCGGAGCATGACGTGGTAGAGCGCTCCCGGCGCGTGGACGCGTGGCTTGCGGGCCATGCGGCTCCAAGCATCGCAGGGAACGATTTTCAGGGAGGCTAAGGGTTGGGAGAAGGAGGCGGGGTCGGGTCTAACAAGTCAAACAAGTCATGCCTGCCCCACCACTAATGGTGAGTCTTCGTCCCCTCAAGATGCTCAATACCTTTTCCAGGTGCTAGCTCTGGGCGACCCCATTCGGACACCCACACTTCAACACGGATGGTTTCCCCGTTCGCGATTGCTTCCCATTCAAAGATGAATCCTGGATCCTTGAGTCGTA
>JAUYMQ010000394.1 GCA_030698575.1 Deltaproteobacteria bacterium | reverse complement strand
AGCGAACGATAACGCGGGCGTTCACCGACAGGATGTCGACGACCTTGCCCTTGCCCTCATCGCCCCACTGGGCCCCGACAACGACGACGTTCCTGGCCATGGCGGTCCTTTCAGAGCTCGATCTGCTTGACCCAGAGGAGGTTGGGAAGGGTCTCGAACTGCCTGAGCACCTCGCCGGAGATGGGCTGATCGACCTGGATGAGCGCCATGGCCTCGCCCTTCGCGGTGTCCAGGCCGAGCTGCATTCGGGCGATGTTGATGCCGTTGCTTCCCAGCAGATTTCCGACGGCGCCCACCACGCCCGGCTTGTCGAGGTTGTGCATCACGATGATGTGGCCGCCCGCGTGGGCTTCCATGTAGAAGTTGTCGATGCGGATGATGCGCGGGTAGCGGTGGCCGAAGATCGTCCCCCAGATCAGATGCTCGCCCCCCGCGCCCCTGACCTTGAGTTCGATCAGGCTCGCAAAGTCGGTCGCATCATTCGTGCGGCTCTCGACCAGCCGAATGCCCCGCTCCTTGGCGAGCAGCAGCGCATTGACGAAGTTGACCTTCTCCCCGAGCACAGGCTCGAGCAGCCCTTTCATCGCCGCCACGGTCAGCGGCGTCAGGTTATCGAACTTCCCCACCTCACCGAAATACTCGATGGAGACTTGCTCGATGCCCCCCTCGTAGGTCTGCGCGATGAATCGGCCAAGCCGTTCCGCCAGATCGAGGTAAGGTCCCATGCGAACGAGCAGCTCCTTGCTGACGCTCGGCACGTTCACAGCGTTCTTGATGGTTCCCGTGGTGAAGAAATCGACAAGCTGGCGGGCCACTGCGACACTCACGTTGAGCTGGGCCTCCTCCGTCGAGGCGCCAAGATGCGGCGTGCAGATGACCTGATCGAGGCCAAGCAGCGGGCTCTCGCCGGGGGGTTCCTTCTCCCACACGTCGAGCGCGGCGCCCCCGACCTTGCCGCTCTGGAGCGCGTCGAACAGATCACCCTCGTGGATGATCCCTCCGCGCGCGGCGTTCACGATGAGCACCTCCTTCTTCATCTTCGCAAAGGCTTCCTTGTTGATGAGGTGCTTCGTGTCTTTCGTGAGCGGCACGTGAATGCTGATGAAATCAGCGCGCCCGAGAAACTCATCGAGTTCAGCCACCAGCTCGATGTCCTTCTTGGCCGCCGCGTCGGGCGAGATGTAGGGATCGTAGGCGATCACCTTCATCTTCAGCCCCTGCGCCCGGTCTGCAACGATGGCGCCGATGTTTCCGATGCCGATGATCCCGAGCGTCTTGGCGCTGAGCTCGGTCCCCATGAAGCGCTTCTTGTCCCACTTGCCGGCTTTCATCGAGGCGGTGGCCTGCGCGACCTTGCGGGCCAGGGTGAGGAGCAGCGACAGGGCGTGCTCCGCGGTCGTCACCGCCGATCCCTCGGGCGTGTTCATGACCACAATGCCCTGCCGGCTGGCCGCGGGCACGTCCACGTTGTCAACGCCGATGCCGGCGCGACCGATGGCCTCGAGGTCATGCGCCGCCTCGAGCAGATCAGCCGACGCCTTCGTGGCGGACCGGATGGCGAGGCCATGATACCCGCCGATGATCTTCTTGAGCTCCTCCGGGGGCAGGCCCGTCTTGACGTCAACATGGATTCCCGGGGCGCTCTCGAGGATCCGGAGCCCTTCGTCATCGAGCTTGTCGGTAACAAGGATGCGCTTCAGCTGCGTGTCCGTCACGAATTCCTCCCTCTTCCTCTCGGATCAAATCAAATCTAAAGACCGAGTCGCTCCTCGGCCGCCTTGACGCCCTCCCCCAGCTTCACCGGATAACCGAGGGATTGCAGCGCGATCTCCAACGCCACCAGTCCCGTCAGCACGTCGAATCGCGTCACGTAGCCGAAGTGCGAGATCCGGAAGATCTTTCCCTTGAGCTGCGACTGGCCGCCCGCGATCGTGACGCCCAGCTGGTCGCGCAGCGTCTTGGTGATCTTTCCCGTATCGATGCCCTCGGGTCCCTTGATCGCCGTCAGCGCGGTGGCCGGGCTTTTCGGCGCGAAAAGCTCCAGGCCGAGCGCCTGCGCGCCGGCACGAGTGGCCTCCGCCAGGCGGGCGTGCCGCTCGAACATGGCCGGAAGCGTCTCCTCCTTCATCATCCGAAGCGCCTCACGGAGCCCGATCATCAGCGAGACGGCCGGCGTCCAGGCGCTCTGGTTCTTCAGATGCGCGCCATGCTCGGTTTTCCAGTTGAAGTAGTACTTCGGCAGATCGGCCGTCTCGGCGCTCTTCCAGGCGCGGGCCGACACGCTGGCGAAGGCAAGTCCCGGCGGCAGCATGAAGGCCTTCTGCGAGCCCGCAACCGCCACGTCGATACCCCAGTCGTCCACCGGAAGGTCGTTGACGCCGATGCCCGTGATGCCGTCGCAGATTATCAGCGCATCGGAGTTCTCACGGACGGTGGCGGCGATTTCCTTGACCGGATGCCCGACGCCCGTGGAGGTTTCGCAGGCCTGGAAGTAGACCGCCTTCGTCTTCGGGTGCTTCTTGAGGGCCTCGCGAACAGCCGCGGGATCGACCGCCTCGCCCCAGGTCACGTCGATGTTGTGCGCCACGACGCCGTAGGCCTTGCAGATCTCGGCCCAGCGTTCGCCGAACTTGCCGCCCCGCACACAGATGGCCTCGTCGCCGCGGGAGAGCAGGTTCGTCACCGCGCCTTCCATCGCGCCGGTCCCGGAGGAGGCGAACAGCAGCACTTCGTTCGCGGTCTGGAAGATCCACTTCAGGCCATCCCGGACCTCCTGAAAGATCGGTTCGAACTCAGGGGAGCGGTGGTGGAGAATGGGCATGGCCATTGCGAGCAGAACGCGCTCGGGCACGGGGGTGGGCCCCGGCGCGAGCAGGTAGCGCTTCTTCATCCAGGAATCCTTTCTGATCGGGGCTTTCCGAGAAGCCGGACGTCGCCTTGCGGAAGTCCTCTCTGTCGAGATGATAGCGGAAGTACAGTCTGACGGACGAGGCCGGGGCCGCCGGCGGCCGCTTGCCGCCGGGAAAAACCGGGGAATCCTAGGTCAGGCACGGGAAACTGTCAAGAAGTCCGGCCTACTTGCCGCCCCGGATCATCGACTGGATTTTCAGGCGAAGCGCGTTCAGCCGGATGAAGCCGGTCGCGTCGGCCTGCTGGAAGACCTCCTCGCGCTCGAAGGTGGCGTAGTCCTGCCGGTAGAGCGATCGCGGCGCTTTCCGCCCCGCCACCGTCACGCTCCCCTTGTAGAGCTTCACCCGCGCCGTGCCGGTCACGAACTGCTGCGACCTGTCGATGGCCGCCTGGAGCATCTCGCGCTCGGGGGCGTACCAGAAACCGTTGTAGACGAGCGTGGCGTACTGCGTGATCCAGCCGTCCCGAAGGTGGAGCACCTCGCGGTCGACGGTCAGGCTTTCAACCGCCCGGTGAGCGACGTGCAGGATCGTGCCGCCCGGCGTCTCGTAGACGCCCCGTGACTTCATGCCGACGAACCGGTTCTCGACGAGATCGACACGCCCCACGCCGTGCTCGCCCCCGAACTCGTTCAGCCGCCGGAGCAGCGCCGCCGGCGAAAGCGCCTCGCCGTCGACCTTCACGGGAACCCCCGCCTCGAAATCCACCTCGACGTACTGCGGCCGATCGGGGGCTGCCTCCGGCGCCCGCGTCATCACGAACATGTCTTCCTCGGGCTCCAGCCAGGGATCCTCCAGCACGCCCCCCTCGTAGGAGATGTGCAGCAGGTTCGAGTCCGACGAATAGGGCTTGGCCGCCGTGGCCTGGACGGGGATGTTGTGCTTCTGCGCGTATGCGATCATGGATTCGCGCGAGTCGAATTCGTCGCCCCACTCACGCCAGGGGGCGATGATCCTGATCCCGGGATCGAGGGCCAGGTAGGTCAGCTCGAAGCGGACCTGATCGTTACCCTTCCCCGTGGCGCCGTGCGACACTCTGTCGGCGCCCTCCCGCTGCGCCAGTTCGATTTGCGCCTTCGCGATTAGGGGGCGGGCCAGGCTCGTGCCGAGCAGGTAGCTCCCCTCGTACACCGCCGCCGCGCGCAAGGCGGGAAAGAAGAAATCGCGGACGAACTCCTCCTGCAGATTCTCCACCACGCACTTCTCGGCGCCCGTCGCCAGCGCCTTCTTTTCGACGCCGGAGAGATCGTCCACCTGGCCGATGTCGGCCACGAAGGCCACCACCGGGCAGCGGTAGGTCTCGACGAGCCACTTGAGAATGACCGACGTGTCCAGACCGCCACTGTAGGCGAGAATGATCTTTTTCATTGCGATGACACCTTTCGTGGCGCTGCGGCGAGGATCTCCATCACCGCCTTCTGGACGTGCAGCCGGTTCTCGGCCTCCTGAAAAACGACGGAGTTGGGGCCGTCCAGCACGTCGTCGGTGATCTCCTCGCCCCGGTGGGCGGGGAGGCAGTGCATGACGAGCGCACCCGGCCGGGCCTTCGCGAGCAGATCGCGGTTCACCTGGTAGGGGCGGAAGATTTTGATGCGCGCCTCACGCTCCGACTCCTGTCCCATGCTGGCCCAGACGTCCGTGTAGATCACGTCGGCCCCCTCCACGGCTTCGTAAGGATCCCGCAGCACCCTTACCCGCCGCCCCTTCGGTTCGCCGTAGGCCCGGGCTTCGCGCAGAACGTTCGGATCCGGGTCGTAACCCTCGGGAGCGGCGATCGTGAGATCGATCCCTGTTTTGACGGCGCCGTTGATCCAGGAGTTCGCCACGTTGTTCCCGTCGCCCAGGTAGGCGACCTTCACCCCGCTGATGTCGGTGAAGTGCTCCACCAGCGTGAAGAGATCGGCCAGGATCTGGCAGGGGTGAAGCAAATCCGTGAGACCGTTGATGACGGGGATCGAGGCGGCCGCCGCAAGATCCTTCACGAGCTGGTGCGAGTAGGTCCGTGCCACAATGAGATCGACCCACCGCTCGAGGTTCTTGCCGACGTCCGTGACGGTCTCGCGCACGCCGATGGCGATGTGCTCGGGCGTGAGCAGGATCGCATGCCCTCCCAGGTGCGCCATGCCCACCTCGAAGGTGACGCGCGTGCGCAGCGAGGGCTTCTCGAAGAACATCCCGAGAGTCTTCCCCTCGAGCGGCCGGTGCACTTCACCGCGGACGTGCATCGCCTTCAGCTCTGCCGCGCGGCCCAGGATCCGCTGGACTTCCTGCTCGTTCAGATCGGCGATGCTGATGAGGTCTTTCAAATCCACTCCTCGACAAGACGCTTCAACCAGCGCCGCCCGCCAGTTCGAGCGCGGCCTCCAGCGTGGCTGAGCCTTCCGCAATCTCGTCCCCGGTGACGACGAGCGGCGGGATGAAGCGCAGGATCTTGCCCTGGATCACGTTCACCAGGAGCCCCCGCGCGATGCAGGCTTCGAGGACCGGCTTGCAGTCGATGTCGGTCTCGGCAGCCAGGTGCAGGCCGATGCCCCGCACCTCCTTGATGAAGGGGAAGCGCGAGGCCATCTCGTCAAGCCTCGATCTCAGAAGAGCCCCCATGCGCGCGCCGTGATCGATGACGCCCCCGGTCAGCGTCTCGCAGGTGGCCAGAGCGGCTGCCGCGGCCAGTGGGTTGCCGCCGAAGGTGGCCCCATGCGTGCCGGGGATGAAGCACTTCGCGATCTCTTCCCGCGCGAGCAAGGCCCCGATCGGGAAGCCGTTCCCCAGCCCCTTGGCCAGAACCATCACATCCGGTTCCACGCCGAACTGC
>JAUYMQ010000388.1 GCA_030698575.1 Deltaproteobacteria bacterium | reverse complement strand
CCCCCCGACGATGAGTCCGGGGCATCTCGTCTCGATTGCGACCTCGTCTACACCGGCCACATCTACCCACGCATGCTCGATCCATTTCTCATGGCACTCAAGCACCTGCTGCAAAGTGGAGCCCCGGTGCCGACGGTCTGGGTGTACGGGGAGAAGCCCCACCATCTTCGCGTCGACGACGAATTGCGGGAATATATTGTCTTCAAATCGCGTGTGTCATTTGTCGAGAGTCTGTCCGTGATGCGCGCCGCCGGCGGTGATCGCCTTCTCGCGCCTGAGGCCGAACGCATGATGGTGGAGCGCCTCCTTCCCCTCGCGTTCATCGTGACACCCAACGCCTTCGAGGCCGCCGCCCTGTCCGGAATCGAGGTGACGACGACTGCGGATCAGGAAGAGGCGGCCCGCCGCATCGCCAAGCTCGGCCCGCGCGCCGTGCTTGTAAAAGGAGGACGAACAGCCGGACCTTCTTCGGTGGACGTCCTTTTTTACGGGCGAAGGATCACCCGCCTCGGGGCTAAGCGGATCTCGGGCCCTCGCGGCACGGCCACACACGGGGCAGGCTGCACTCTTTCGGCAGCCATCGCCGCCCATCTCGCCCTCGGCGCCAGGCTGGAGAAAGCGGTCTCTCTCGCCAAACGCTTCGTCACGCGGGCCATCCGCCGCAGCGTTCTCATCGGCCACGGCATCCCGCCGGTAGGGCCCACCTGATGCGGCCTAGCCGTTATCCGAGTCGCTCTCTTCGGTCTTTGCCAGTCTAGGTCGATCCGCGGCGCGCCTCGATGGTGCATCCGTCGGGGGGCTCAGAGTTTCGGGGCCTCCAAGGGGGCGGTCCAGAATCACGCGAGCGCTCCGCTGGAAGGTGAGGTAAGCCCAGGTCCACTCGAAGAGGACGACAAGTCGGTTCCGAAAGCCTATCAGCCACACAATGTGAACAACCAGCCAGAGCGTCCAGGCCAGAAACCCGGAGAATCGGAATGGACCTATCGCGGCCACCGCAGATGAGCGGCCGATCGTGGCAAGCATGCCGCGATCCCTGTACTGGAACGGCAGGCATGGCTTGCCCTCAATGCTCCGGCGGATATTGAGCGCGGCGTGGCGGCCTTCCTGTATCGCCGCCGGGGCCATCCCCGGGACCCATCCGCCGTCTTGCTTCACCGCAGCGAGGTCTCCAACGACGAAGACCTCCGGATGTCCGGGAACCGAGAGGTCCGGCTTCACCAGTACCCGGCCCTGCTCGTCCAGCGCCACGCCGAGCGACTTGGCCAGTGACGATGCTCTCACGCCCGCAGCCCACAGCACGGTTCGGGCCTGGATGCGCTCGTCGCCGATGCTCACGCCTTCGCCATCCACCCCGGTTACTACGCGGCTGGTGCGCACCTCCACGCCGCGTTTTTCAAGCAGCATGCGGGCCTTCCTCGACAACTCCTTCGGAAACGGTGGAAGCACACGATCGGCTCCCTCAATCAGGATGACCCGGGTTTCCCGTGGATCGAAATTTCGAAAGTCGCGCGCCAGCGTTCTCTGAGCGATCTCCCGCAGCGCCCCCGCAAGTTCCACGCCTGTCGGGCCGGCCCCCACCACCACGAACGTCAGCCAGACACGCTGCTCCCCCGGGTCATCCTCCCGCTCGGCTGCCTCGAACGCCGACAGAACGCGCCGGCGGATCTCGAAAGCGTCTTCGATGCTTTTGAGGCCGGGGGCATGCCGCGACCATTCGTCTTGACCAAAATAAGCGTGTGTTGAACCGGTTGCGACGACCAGCCGATCGTACGTTACCTCGCCGTCAGCCAGAAGAACCCGTCGGTTCTGCAGATCAATTGACGTCGCTTCGGCGAGCAGCACGGTCACGTTTCTCTGCCGCCTGAAAACCTTCCGGATCGGTTCCGCGATGTCTGGTGCAGCCAGGGCAGCCGTTGCCACCTGATAGAGCAAGGGCTGAAAGAGGTGATGATTGCGGCGGTCGATCAATGTGATGCGTAAGGGAGCATTCTTCAGTGCCCGTACCGCATAGAGGCCTGCGAACCCACCCCCCAAAATCACTACGTGCGGCAGCTCTCTGAAGGCGGAGCCTTGCATGGCTTCTCCCAAACTGTCCTCCACAAAAAATCCATTCTGCCTGGGGCAGGTTGAGTTTACCTTATTCGGTCTGGGGAATTACA
Source organism: Deltaproteobacteria bacterium (assembly GCA_030698575.1). Taxonomy (GTDB): domain Bacteria; phylum JAUYMQ01; class JAUYMQ01; order JAUYMQ01; family JAUYMQ01; genus JAUYMQ01. The sequence continues at coordinate 1,715 of JAUYMQ010000388.1, read as the reverse complement.
AGACGGGGACCGAGACGCCCGACACCTGCGGATTAATGCCAAGTGCTGGCTTGAACTAGTGGAAACGAATCTAGGCGGAAAGAGAGGAATCTCAATGATTTCAAGAGCAACGAGTTTTGGGAAGAACAGCACTCTTCGGCCTCTTGGTGTTCGGAGAGAGTGGTTATGAAGAGGGTTGGCTTTGGGGAGCCATCGAAAGGATCGCCGATGCAAGGCGGTCCGTAGGTAACGACGACCTCGGAGGCAGGCGCTTCCGGGGTCGTCGCTTATCTGCCCTTTGTTCGCCGACTTATAGGCGACGGTGTGGACGGCGCGACTCTCTGTTCCGAAGCTTCGCGCCTGGATACCGAGGTGTGCCTGGCGAATTCCAATTTGTGGCTGAAAATCAGGGATTCGGTCGGCTTGCCCCAGCCGGCATTCTGACCTACGCTCCCGCGCCATGAGAGCCTTATTCATCCTCCTCGGGCACCTGCTGACGACGATCGCCAGGCTCCTCGGCTCCGGCGGCGGGCGTGCCATCGTTGCCGAGAGCGTTCTCCTGAAGCAGCAGCTCTTGGTCGTCGGCCGGTCCCGCCATCGGGCTCCAAACTTCTCCGCCCTCGACCGCCTTCTGTTCGGCTTCTGGTCACTTCTTCTCGGTGAGCGCCGCATTCCCCGGGTCGCCATCATCCTCAGGCCCTCGACGTTGTTGAGCTTTCACGATGCGCTCAAGAAGCGGAAATACCGGCTGCTCTACACGCCCCAGCGGCGAGGGACGCCCGGCCCGAAGGGGCCATCCCAGGAGCTCATCCAGATCATCGTCGAAATGAAGCGTCGGAATCCCCGATTCGGGTACCCACGGATCGCGCAGCAGATCGCCCATGACTTCGGCATCGATATCGACAAGGACGTGGTCAGGCGGGTCCTCGCCAAGTACTACGATCTGAGACCCGGGGACGGCGGGCCATCCTGGCTCACCTTCCTCGGGCACATGAAGGACAGCCTGTGGAGCATGGATCTCTTTCGCTGCGAGTCGATGCTGCTCCGGACCCACTGGGTCATGGTGATCATGGACCAGTTCACGCGGCGCATCATCGGCTTTTCGGTCCATGTGGGCGACGTCGACGGCGTCGCGGTTTGCCGGATGTTCAACGAGGCCGTGGCGCTGATGGGCGTTCCTCGTTGCCTGAGTACGGACAACGATCCGCTCTTCGAGTATCACCGATGGCAAGCCAATCTGCGTATTCTCGGAGTGGAGGAGATCAAGACGGTGGCGTATGTGCCGCTGTCGCATCCGTTCGTTGAGCGGTTGGTCGGGACTACCCGCCGGGAGTTCCTGGACCAAACATTATTCTGGAATGCCAAGGACTTGGAGCGGAAGCTGGGGGAGTTCAAAGAGTACTACAATGAGCACCGGGCGCACGCGTCGCTCGGGGGTGGTACGCCTGCGGAGGCCGGCGGGGAAAGGCCCCGCCGCTGGGTTGAGGTGCGGCGATTCCGGTGGCAAGCTCATTGCCGGGGGCTGTACAAGCTCCCGATGGCGGCGTAATTAGTAATTCGCCAAGCACAGGAGCCAAAATGGACGCCGCGCCGTGGGCGCGGCGGGTTGTGAACGACGACCCCGACCGTTATTGCGGCCGGGGTCGTCGATTCATGCCTGTGTGTGGCGAATTGCCGCCAACTCCGCAAGAGGAGCTCGAGTCGGCTTTCGCCCTTCGTAGCCATGCCGGATAAAG
>JAUYMQ010000382.1 GCA_030698575.1 Deltaproteobacteria bacterium | reverse complement strand
CGCGAAGAGATCATCCTGCGTATCCTCCGGGAGCTCCCCGTAGAGAAGATCCTGGTAGTCCACCTCGTTGACGGAGATCCGCTTCACTTCCTGCCCGAACAGGTGCCGCTCGATTCCTCCCACAATCTGGAGCGCGTCGGGAGGAGTGGTCAGTGCACGGACGAAGCGATCCAGCTCGGCCATCTGCACGCCCTCGTCGATCTGAAATTTGCGCACGCGGCGATGCACGCATTCGGTCGCGAGCGACCGGATCTCGGGGACCTCGGAAGAGACCGGCTGCCCGGCGAAAAAGATTTTCTGGCTGCGCGCCTCGAACGCGAGGACGCGATGGATGGCGAAGAGCGGTTCAGCAGAGGCGTGGCACTTTGCGAGAATGGCTTTGAGCGCGGGATGGCTCTCGGGATAGAACTGGACGCCCTTCATGGCCTTGACGAGCGCGAGCAGGAACCCCGCGACGGCTGAGGTCTCGCCGTCACTCTGCGCCCGAGCCGGTGCGGAGTGCACCCGCTCGGGAACGGGCTGGGAAGTGTTCGCTGACATGCCGTTTTCCCGCTGCTGGGGGTCAAACTTTCTCCCCCTTGTCATCGGCCCGGAAAAGAAGAAACTTGAGGTGCGAGAAGGCCGGCAATGAGGAATTTCCTCAAGGGTTGTAAGGGTTTCCACGCTTCCGGGCACGGCCCGGCGCGTTGACAGCCCCCGCGCGGCGCGACTAGACTCCTGGCCGGCCCGCAACCCGCGTCCCTCCCTCCGCTCCCCCGCCCGGCGGAGGGCATGCCAATCGCCTCGAGCCAGGAGTTTCCGTGCGCGGTTTCGTGCTCTTCATCGCCACAGGCGCCGGCTCCGGGTATGCCCCGGTTGCCCCCGGAACCGCCGGTGCGCTCGTCGGCCTGGCGCTCTATGTCCTCGGCTTCGGCGCGCTCGGCGCGCCGCTCTATGTCCTCACGCTGCTCTCCGGCATCGCGCTTGCGGTCTGGGCCAGCGCGGGCGCGATCGAAATCTTCGGGCAGAAGGATCCCGGTCAGGTCACCATCGACGAGGTCGTGGGCATGCTCACCACGCTCGCTTTCCTTCCCGCCACCGGCACGCTTTCAGCAGGACCCTTCACAATCGAGAGCGGGCTGCTTGCCGGCTTTGTCTTCTTCCGGATGTTTGATATCCTGAAGCCCTTCCCCATCCGCTGGATCGAACGCAACTTGCCGGGCGGCTACGGCATCGTGCTGGACGACGTGGCGGCGGGTATCTACGCGAACGTCGCCCTCCGGATCGTTGCGATGTTCCTGCCTCCCTCTTGACGCCGGATTACCCCATGGAAACCCTCGCGGCGGAGATCATCGCCATCGGGAACGAAGTCCTGAACGGCGAGATCGTGAACGGCAATGCGGCTTATCTCTCCTCCCGGCTGGACGATGCCGGCTGGCGGGTCGTGCGCCACACGGTCGTGGCCGACGTCGAGGCCGACATCCTCCAGGCTTTTAGGGAGGCGGAGTCGCGCGCGCGCGTGGCGATCGTGACCGGCGGCCTGGGGCCAACACGGGACGACATCACCAGCGCCTGCGCGGCGCGCTTCTTCGGGGTCGAGCGGCGGCTGGACGAGGCGGTCCTGGCGGGGATCCAGGCGTTCTTCGAGCGGGTGCACTATCCGATGACGGAGAACAACCGGAACCAGGCGATGTTTCCCGAAGGGGCCGTTGTTCTCCCGAACCCGCTGGGCACGGCGCCTGGTTTCCGGATGGCGCGAGCCGATCGCCACTTCTTCTTCATGCCCGGGGTTCCCCGGGAGATGAAACGGATGATGGAGCACGAGGTTCTCCCCTTCCTGGAGGGCCTGCTCCCGCCGGGATCACACCAATCGACAGTGCTTCTGCGCGTGTTCGGGATCGGTGAGTCGCGGCTCGACGAGCGCCTCTCGGATGCGGCCGCCGGCGTACCGGGGGTAACGCTGGGGTTCCGCGCGGATTTTCCCGAGAACCTCATCCGCATCGTGGCCGAGGGAACGAGCGCCGACGAGGCGCAGGAACGGCGCGATGGGGTGAGGGCCGAGATCGAAGCGCGGCTCGGCGATCTGGTCATCGGCGAGAGCGATCGGCGCATCGAGGCGGTGGTCGGGGAACTGCTGCGCGAGAGGAAGCTGCGCCTGGCCACGGCCGAAAGCTGCTCCGGCGGCCTTCTTGCCCACCGGCTGACGAACGTGGCGGGAAGTTCCGATTACTTCGAGCGCGGGATGGTGGTCTACTCGAACGAAGCCAAGGCTGCGGAACTGGGTGTGGCGGAAGCACTGCTCGAGGCGCACGGCGCCGTGAGCGAGCCGGTCGCGATCGCCATGGCCGAGGGAGTTCGGCGCGCAGCGGGGGTCGACCTGGGAATCGCAATCACCGGAATCGCGGGACCCGCGGGAGGAACGGAGGAGAAGCCCGTCGGGCTGGTCTTCATCGCGCTGGCGACCGCGGAGGGGACGCGGGCGCACAGGCTGCAGTTCTTCGGCGATCGGGAGCACATCAAGAACTGGAGCGCCGCGATCGCGCTCAACATGATTCGCATGCACGTGCTGGGGCTGGAATGGGCGGGACGGTTCAGGTGAGCCGGCAGGTGTGCCGGCCGCCCGTGCTCCGCCACCCGTGACCGGCCGGGCGCGCGAGGGGCTGAAGGAGGAGGAGGCCTATCGCGCCTTTGTGGCGATTGAAATCCCTGATGATCTTCGCCAGCGCTGCGCCGCGCTGATCGACAGGCTCCGTGAGCACGCGCCCGGCGTCGGCTGGGTCAGGCCCCGGAACCTGCACCTGACCCTCAAGTTTCTTGGCACGACGCGTCCCTCCCAGGCCGAGCGCCTTTCCGAGTCCCTCGCCCACAAGGCCGCCAAGCTCTCTCCCTTCGCGGTTTCGCTCGAGGGGCTCGGGGCGTTCCCGTCCCCGAGGCGGCCCCGGGTGCTTTGGGTGGGCATCGGCGAGGGGCGGGAGGCGCTCTCCAATCTGGCCGGAAAGGTCGACGGCGCGGCCGGCAAGGCGGGTTTTTCGAGAGAGACCCGCGCCTTTTCTCCGCATTTGACACTGGGTCGGGTTAAGATGGTTCGTGTCGGCTCCGTCGACTGGCCGGGCCTCATCGCCCGGCTGGACCCGGGCCCCCTGGGCCGCTTCACGGCCGATGCCCTGACGCTCTTCCGGAGCGAACTCGGTCCTGGCGGCGCCGTTCATACCCCCTTGCGACGGGTCCCCCTGGGGCGGCGCAGAAATTCGGATCTGCCGCCCGGGGCGGACGAAACTTCCTGAGAAGACAGACCGGGGCCGGCCTTCCGCGGCCCCCCATCCATCGTCCGATCGGCGGCTCAAGAAGGGCGGCCAAAAGGACGATATCAACCCTACATCCCCCTGATCGCAGCAGGAGGAGGAAAGCATGTCACTCGATACGAATCAGCAGAAGGCCATCGACCTCGCGGTCGCCGCCATCGAGAAGCAATTCGGCAAAGGGGCGATCATGCGTCTGGGGAGCGACGCCATCATCCCCGACATCGAGTCGATCGGGACCGGGAGCGTCGGCCTCGACATCGCCCTGGGCATCGGCGGTGTCCCCCGGGGCAGGGTGGTCGAGATCTACGGGCCGGAGTCGTCGGGCAAGACCACGCTGGCGCTCCACATTGTTGCGGAGGCCCAGCGCCAGGGCGGCGCGGCGGCCTTCATCGACGCCGAGCACGCCCTCGACGTGAACTACGCGCGGCTCCTGGGCGTGCGCACGGACGATCTGCTCATCAGCCAGCCCGACACGGGTGAACAGGCGCTCGAGATCGTGGAGATGCTTGTGCGATCGGCAGCTATCGACGTGCTCGTGATCGACTCGGTGGCCGCCCTGGTTCCCCAGGCCGAGATCGAGGGGCAAATGGGTGACGCGCACATGGGCTTGCAGGCGCGTCTGATGTCCCAGGCGCTCCGGAAGCTGACCGCGACCATCTCGAAGTCGAGAACAACGGTCGTCTTCATCAACCAGATTCGCATGAAGATAGGCGTCATGTTCGGCAACCCTGAAACCACACCCGGAGGGAACGCTTTGAAGTTCTACTCCTCCGTCCGCATGGACATCCGGCGGATCGGCGCCATCAAGGACGGGCAGGACGTGACGGGAAGCCGGACCCGGGTGAAGATCGTGAAGAACAAGATAGCCCCGCCCTTCAAGGAGACGGAATTCGACATCATCTACGGCGAGGGTATTTCCCGAACCGGCGATGTGGTCGATCTGGCGTCGAACCTGAACCTCATCGAGAAGAGCGGCGCCTGGTACTCCTATGCCGGCGAGCGGATCGGGCAGGGCCGGGAGAACGCCAAGGCCTTCCTGAAGGAACACCCGGAGGTTCTGGCCGATCTCGAGGAGAAGGTTTACCAGCACTACGGAATCAAGAAGCAGCGGCTGGTTCACGACACCGCCGCGCCCAGGGAGGCCGCTGAGAACGCTTCAGACCCGAAGAAGGAACCCCGGGGACGCGGCAAGTAAGGCACTGCGCATCACCGCGGCGACATCCCTGGGTCGCCACGGCGCGCGCGGCGTGGAGATCATGCATGGAGCTGAACGAGATACTCAAGGTAGCTGTGAAGGGAGGGGCCTCGGATATTCACGTCAAGGCCGGCCTGCCTCCCATGTTTCGCATCGACGGCGCTCTGGTGCCGTACAAGAAGGCGCCGCGCTTGATGCCGGAGGACATCAACAAGATGTCCGCCTCGATCATGAACAACTACCAGCGGACGCGGTTCGAGGAAACGAACGAGGTCGACCTGGCCTATGGCGTTCCGGGCCTGGGCCGCTTCCGCGTGAACGTGTTCCAGCAGCGCGGGACCATCGGCATCGTCTTCCGGGTCATCCCTTTCGGCATCCAGAGCATCGAACAGCTGAACCTGCCGAAGATCGTCGAACGCATTGCGATGGAAAACCGCGGCATGATCCTGGTCACCGGGACCACGGGCAGCGGCAAGTCGACGTCCCTGGCGGCCATGATCGACCACATCAACACGCACCGGACGGCACACGTCATCACCATCGAGGACCCGATCGAATTCCTCATCCGCGACAAGAAGTCGATCGTGAATCAGAGGGAGATCGGGGTCGACACGAGATCCTTCGCGGGCGCCCTGCGGTCGTCGCTGCGGCAGGACCCGGACGTTATTCTCGTGGGCGAAATGCGCGATCTCGAAACCATTGAAACCGCGCTTACCGCCGCCGAAACCGGGCACCTGGTCATGAGCACCCTGCACACGATCGACGCAACCGAGACCATCACCCGGATCGTGTCGGTCTTTCCGCCCTACCAGCAGAAGCAGGTGCGCCTTCAGCTCGCGTCCATCATCAAGGGGATCATCTCCCAGCGGCTCGTTCCGCGGGCCGACGGCCGGGGGCGCGTGCCGGCGCTCGAGGTTCTCGTCTCGACGGCGCGCATCCGCGAGTGCATCATCGACAAGGAACGCACCAAGGAGATCCCCGACGCGATCGCCAAGGGGTTCACAACCTACGGCATGCAGACCTTCGATCAGTCGCTCATGCAGCTGGTGAAGAACGGCCTCGTCTCCTACGACGAGGCGCTCCGCTATGTCTCGAATCCCGACGACTTCGCGCTTCGGTTCCGCGGCATCTCGGCGACCAGCGATTCCACCTGGGATGATTTTGAACATTCCGAGGAAGGGGCCGAGGGAGAGGCGAAAACCGACAAAGAGAAGAAGGATAACGAGGACGAGCTGGCCATCGAACGCTTCTAGGCCCCTCGACGGAGGTTCGCCCGGCGCCGGTCCCACGCGGACCGGCGCTTCTCGTTGGGCCGGGAGGGAGCGTCCCCTTGCCGCCTTCTCCGGCCTTGGGGTATCTTTCGCCCATGAAGGGCTCTGAGATCCGAAGCAAATTCCTCGATTTCTTCCGCGCCCACGGCCACGAGGTCGTGGGGAGCGCATCGCTGATTCCGCATCAGGATCCCACGCTGTTGTTCATCAACGCGGGCATGGTCCCCTTCAAGCGGGTATTCACCGGCGACGAGAAGCGCGGCTACAAACGAGCCGCCAGCGTCCAGAAGTGCCTGCGCGTTTCGGGCAAGCACAACGATCTCGAGAACGTCGGCCGAACGCCCCGCCATCACACCTTCTTCGAGATGCTGGGCAACTTCTCCTTCGGGGATTACTTCAAGGAGGATGCCATCCGGTACGGCTGGGAGTTTCTCACGGGCACGCTCGGAATCGATCCGGGGCGGCTCTGGATCACGGTGTTCCGGGAGGACGACGAGGCTGCGGGCGTCTGGCGCGACCGGATCGGCGTGCCGGCCGAGCGCATCACCCGCATGGACGAAGAGGATAACTTCTGGGCCATGGGCGACACAGGGCCCTGCGGCCCCTGCTCGGAGATTCACTTCGAGATGGCGCCGCCCTCGGATCCCGCACGATCAGGATTTCTGGACGATCCCGAGCGCTTCATGGAGATCTGGAACCTGGTCTTCATGCAGTACGACCGCGATGCGTCGGGCGTCCTGAACCCCCTCCCGAAGCCGAGTATCGACACCGGCATGGGGCTCGAACGCGTGGCGGCGGTCATGCAGGGGGCGGCCTCGAACTTCGAGACCGATCTCTTCCGGCCCGTCATCGCGTTCGTCGAGGAGGCTTCGGGAAAGCGTTACGGGGAATCGGAGCAGTTCGACGTCTCGATGCGCGTCATCGCGGATCATGCGCGGGCAATCACCTTTCTTGTCACCGACGGCGTGACTCCCTCGAACGAGGGGCGCGGTTATGTGCTCCGCCGCATCTTGCGCCGCGCCAGCCGTCATGCCCAGATCCTGGGCGTTCGCGAGCCTCTTCTCCATCAGGCCACAGGCGTCGTGGTCCGGCTCATGCGTTCGGCTTACCCCGATCTGGTCGATCGAGCCGACCTCGTGTCGCGGGTGACCCGTCGCGAGGAGGAGCGCTTTCTCGTCACGCTCGAGAAGGGCCTCGAAATTCTCGAGACCGAGCTTGCGCGCCTCTCGAAGGCGGGCGAGAGGACGGTTCCGGGCGATCTTATCTTCAAGCTCTACGATACCTACGGCTTCCCCGTGGATCTCACCGAGGACATCGCGCGGGACAAAGAGTTCAGCACGGATGGAGAAGGCTTCATCCGTGCGATGGAGGAGCAACGCGAGCGCGCGCGAAAGGCCTGGCGGGGATCCAGGGAGAAGGTGGCGCCCGCGGTGTTCACGCGCGACGGCTCGCTTGCCTCCGAGTTCCGCGGATACGACGCGCTCTCGCTCACGAGCCGGATCAAGGCCATGTTCGTCGAGAAGGCGAGTGCGCCGGAGCCCTGCCCGGCGGCGCGCGAGGGCGAGAAGGTCGAGATTATCACTGAGGCCACGCCCTTCTACGGCGAAGGGGGCGGCCAGGTGGGAGACACCGGACTCATCTTCAGCGACGCGGGGGAGGCGGAGGTGGTGAACACCACCCATCCCGTGCCCGGAGTGACCGTTCATCACGCGCGGGTGAAGCGCGGCGTTCTGACCATAGGCGATGAAGTCAACCTGGTGGTCCACGCCGAGCGGCGGACGGCCACGATGCTGAACCACAGCGGCACCCATCTTTTCCATGCGGCGCTGCGCGAGACCCTGGGTGACCACGTCCGGCAGGCCGGCTCGCTCGTGGCGCCGGACCGGCTCCGGTTCGACTTCACACACTTCGCACCCATGAGCCGCGATGAGATCAGGCAGGTGGAGAGTCTGGTCAACGATGAGATCAGGCGGAACCTGACGGTAGAACACTGCGAGCTTCCCTACCGCGAAGCCATCGAGCGCGGGGCGCTCGCCTTTTTCGGCGACAAGTATCCCGACGTCGTGCGCGTGGTCCAGATGGGCGATTTCAGCCTGGAGCTGTGCGGCGGCACCCATGTCACGCGCACGGGCGAGATCGGATTCTTCAAGATCGGCGGCGAGAGCGGGATCGCGGCCGATACCCGACGCATCGAAGCTGTCACCGGCACCGGGGCCTACGACTTGGTCCGCGAGACGGAGGCGAGGCTCGCCGAACTCGGCGATCTCCTCAAGTCGTCGCCCCGGGAGGTGGTAGAGAAGGTCACGCGGGCGCTGGACTCGCTCCGTGAGGCGCAGGCCGAGATCGAATCATCCCGGTCGCACAAGGCGCAGGAGGAAGCGGTCGGCATCCTGGAACAAGCCTTCGAGGTGAAGGGTGCAAAGGCCGTTGTTGCCGAGGTCCAGGCACCGGATCAGAAGGCGCTGCGTGAGATCGGTGACAAGATCCGCCAGAAGTTCCGCTCGGGCGTCATCGTCCTGGGCTCCCGGCGGGGCGACAAGGCGTCACTGCTCGTGACGGTGAGCGACGACCTCGTAAAACGATTTCATGCGGGAAAAATCGTGAAGGAGCTGGCTGAGCGGCTGGGAGGCCGGGGCGGCGGCCGGCCCGACCGCGCCGAGGCGGGGGGTTCAAAGCCCGAGGCGCTCTCCGCGGTGCTCGAGCGCGCCGTGACCCTGCTCGAGGAGCAGGCGAGCGGCTAGCAATCAGTATTCCGGATCCAGGGAACCCCGCGCGATCTCTTTCTCGCGGGTATCGTACGCCTCATCCTCCAGCGAATCGTTCAGCGAGTCGAGACGGGCCATATAGCTGCGCGCGAGTTCCGCCTTGGGATCCGATGGATAATCCTCGACGAGAAGCTGGAACGCGTCGCGCGCCAGCTCCGGCTGCGCAAGGTGGAAGTGGGCTTCGCCAATGCAGTAGAGCGCCTGCGCTTCGTGACCGGAGTCAGGATAGTTCGCCAACATGGCGCTGCAGCGGTTGAGGGCGCCCTGATAGTCGCTCTGCTTCACATAGAATTCCGCAACTGCGTAGTCGTGCTCGGCGAGTCTCCCCTTGCACTCCCTCAGGCGTTCCTGTCCCTTGTCGGCGAAAGGCGTTCCGGGAAACTTGTTAATCAGCAACTCGAAGAATCCGGCGGCGTCCTTGGTCGGCGTTTGATCCCGATCCTCGGTAGGAAGCTTGTTGAACTTGCACATGCCCGCCTGGTAGATGGCCTGCGGGACGCTGCCATGAGTCGGATGCGTCTTGACGAAATCCTCGTAGAATACCGATGCCTCTTCATACCGGCCGTCGTCGAAGTAGGCCTGTCCGATCATCAATTCCGCCTGGAGGGCGTACTCTGAGGCCGGAAAATTGTCGATAATCTGCTGGAAAGTCGCGACGGCGTCGTCGGTGTCGACGCCTTCGAAGAAGAGGAAGCTCCGGTGCGGTTTGAGTTGCCCGATACCGCGCTCGTAGAGTTCCTCGGCGGTGAGCAGGCGATCGATCTGCGCCGGCTCTTTGTTGGCGCAGCCGGTGACGAGCGGTGGCAGAGTGAGGAGCAACGCAAGCCCGAGGCGGGCTGTCAGCCGGGAACGCCTCATGAAGGATCCTTCCTGTGCGTGCCGCCTTGGGGGAGTTGCGTGCGGATTAGTTTACGAATGCGACGGTAGGGTAGGACGCGGGCCCCGCGGGTGTCAAGGGGATGACGTCGTCCGGGACACTTGACAGCACCGGCCCGGCCCACTACTTTCCGCTTCTCTCAACGGCCTGATTTTCTTTAAAATTTTGTTCCATTCACCACGAAGTTCATCCCGGAGGACGCCCTTCCATGGAGAAACCCTTCATCCACTACGACAAGCGCATCGCGGAGCGCTCGATTCGAAAGGGGCTCCTGACCACAGAGGAGTTCGACGGCTTCATCGGCTCTCTCCCCGATCGCGAGGGGAGTTCCGAGATCCTGAACCTCGAGGAGGAAGAGCTGAAGCCCGCCCCGAAGCCGAGGGCCAAGGTGCAGGCCGTTGAACCGGCCCTTTCCGAGGAGGCGGAGCCAGGGGAAGCCCTCCAGGAAGACGCCCCGTTCGCCGCGCTGGAGGCGCCCCCGGAGGCCGTGTCCGCCGAAGACGATCCGGTTGACACGCCGGACGAGAATGCTTAGGCCCTAGACGAAGCGCGGGATTGCCCGCGCACTTTGACTCCGGAGGCCCTCGCCATGGCCAGGTCCGACGAGGAAGACGAAAAGAATCAGAAGGAAGGCCGATCGCCGCGATTTCGCGTCTCCGACCGCCGCGGCCAGAGCAAAGCGGCAGAACCTTCCCCCGAGGCGCCCCCAGCCAGCGAGCCCCCCACGAGCGGCGCTGAAAAGGGGGTCCCGCCACCCGAGATCACCTTCACGACTTTCGTCTTCTCACTTTCGAGCAGTGCCCTCGCGCAGCTCGGGGAAATCCCTGATCCCTTCACCAAGAAGGTCGAGCAGAATCTCCCCGTCGCCCAGCAGACCATCGATCTGCTCGGGATGCTCGAGCAGAAGACCCGGGGGAATCTGAGCGACGAGGAGAAGAAGACCCTCGAGGCTGTCCTCTACGACCTCCGGCTCCGCTTTCTGAAGGCCTCCGGCCGCATCTAGCCCTCTCTTCCGTTCCCTTTGCGCCATCACCCCGGGCCACCCGGCCCTTCGATTTTCCACCCGTTTTTCGCCCGCCGGCGGTTGACCCCCACCGCCATCGTGCGCAGGTTACGAGTGGCCCCGCGATGCCGGGCGATGTTCCTGTAATTTGGTTTCAGAGGTCCCCCGATGCCCAAGGAGCTTTGTTGATGCGAATGGACAAGCTGACCCTCAAGTCCCGCGAGGCGCTCGAGGCGGCCCATGCGCTCGCCTCCGCCCGGACGCAGCAGCAGATCGAGCCCGAGCACCTTCTGAAGGCGCTGCTTGCCGAGGCCGACGGTCTGGTCCCCGGTCTGCTCGCCAAGCTGGGCGCTGATCGCACGGCGATCGGCCGGCAGGTGGACGAATCCATCGGAAAGCTCCCGCAGGTCTCGGGAGCCGGCGACGTGTTCCTGAGCCAGCGCCTGAACGAGGTCATCAAGGCGGCCTTCAGGGAAGCGGAGGGGTTCAAGGACGAGTACGTCAGCGTCGAGCACCTGCTCATCGCCATTGCCGACGAGAAGGGAAGTCCAGGGGCCGGGATCCTCCGGTCGGCCGGCGTTTCCCGCGACGGCCTCCTGCGCGTGCTTCGCGAGATCCGCGGAACCCAGCGCGTCACCGATGAGAATCCGGAAGAGAAGTACCAGGCGCTCGAACGCTACGGGCGGGATCTGACCGACCTGGCCCGGACGGGAAAGCTCGACCCGGTCATCGGCCGCGACGACGAGATCCGACGCGTGATCCAGGTTCTCTCACGGCGCACCAAGAACAACCCCGTGCTCATCGGCGAGCCCGGCGTGGGCAAGACCGCCATCGTCGAGGGGCTGGCGCAGCGAATCGTCAACGGCGATATCCCCGTCACCCTCAAGAACAAGCGCATCATGGCGCTCGATCTCGGCGCCCTCGTAGCGGGCGCGAAGTACCGCGGCGAGTTCGAGGACCGGTTGAAGGCGGTCCTGCGCGAGATCACCGAATCCCAGGGTGAGATCATCCTCTTCATCGACGAGCTTCACACACTCGTTGGCGCCGGCGCCGCCGAGGGCGCGATCGACGCCTCGAACATGCTCAAGCCCATGCTGGCCCGGGGTGAGCTGCGCTGCGTGGGCGCGACGACGCTCGACGAGTACCGGAAGTACATCGAGAAGGACGCCGCCCTCGAGCGCCGGTTCCAGCAGGTGCTGGTCGGCGAGCCCTCAGTGGAAGACACGATCGGCATCCTCAGAGGCCTGAAAGAGAAGTACGAGATCCACCACGGCGTCAGGATCACCGACTCGGCGATCGTGGCCGCAGCCACGCTCTCGAGCCGCTACATCTCCGACCGCTTCCTGCCTGACAAGGCCATCGATCTCATCGACGAGGCCGCGAGCCGGCTCCGGATCGAGATCGACTCGCTTCCGACCGAGATTGACGTCGTCGACCGGAAGGTCATGCAGCTCGAGATCGAGCGCGAGGCACTGAAGAAGGAGAAGGACAAGGCGAGCAAGGAGCGGCTGGAGAAGCTCGAGGAGGAACTGGCCGATCTGAAGGAAGAGTCGTCGCGCATGAAGGCGCACTGGACCCAGGAAAAGGAGGTCATCGACCGGGCCCGCGCGATCAAGGAGGAGATCGAGCAGGTCCAGATCGCCGAGAAGGCGGCGGAGCGCGCCGGCGATCTGGGCAAGGCCGCGGAGCTCAAGTACGGAAAGATGGCCGAGCTCACCGGCCGTCTCGAGGCCGAGTCGGCCTCGCTGGCCGAGCTCCAGAAGTCCCAGCGCATGCTGAAGGAGGAAGTCGACGCCGAGGATGTGGCCACCGTGGTAGCCAAGTGGACGGGCATTCCCGTTACGCGCATGATGGAGGGCGAGGTCGAGAAGCTCCTCACGATGGAAGACCGACTGCGGCTGCGCGTGGTGGGCCAGGACGACGCCCTCAGGCTGGTGGCCAATGCGATCCGGCGGAGCCGTGCCGGGCTGGGCGATCCGCACCGGCCCATCGGCAGCTTCATCTTCCTGGGCCCCACGGGCGTCGGAAAGACCGAGACGGCCCGCGCCCTGGCGGAGTTCCTCTTCGACGACGAGCAGGCCACCGTGCGCATCGACATGAGCGAATACATGGAGAAGCATTCCGTGAGCCGCCTCATCGGCGCGCCGCCGGGATACGTCGGCTACGAGGAGGGCGGCGCCCTCACCGAAGCGGTCCGCCGCCGGCCCTACAGTGTGATTCTCTTCGACGAGATCGAAAAAGCTCATCCCGACGTCTTCAATGTCATGCTGCAGATTCTCGACGACGGGCGCCTCACGGACGGTCACGGCCGGACGGTGAATTTCCGGAACGCGGTCATTGTCATGACCTCGAACGTCGGCGGGCAGTTCCTCATGGATCTCGAGACCGCGAGCGAGGCGGAGATTCAGCGCCGAGTCACCGACGCGCTGAGGGCGACCTTCCGGCCCGAGTTCCTGAACCGCATCGACGAAACGATCATCTTCCACCGGCTCGGCGAGGCGCAGATCGCCCGCATCGTGGACATCCAGTTCGCGGGGCTGGGCCGGCTTCTCGCGGAGCGGAAGATCGGCATCCGCCTCACGGAGGCGGCCAAGGCGTTGCTTGCGCGGGAAGGGTACGATCCCGCCTACGGCGCGCGGCCGCTCAAGCGGACCATTCAGCGGCTCGTGCAGGACCCGCTGGCCCTCGAGATCCTGAAGGGGGGCTACGCGGAGGGGGACACCGTGGAGGTCGACGCCAAGGGCGACACGATCGTTTTCCGAAAGGTGGCGTGAGAGAAGGTTCCCTGACGGAGGCATCCCGTGGCCGCGACTGAGACAGTGCAACTTTTCGCGCCCGCGAAGGTGAACCTGACCCTGCGCGTGCTCGGCCGCCGCGAGGACGGCTACCACGACATCGAGACGGTCATGGTGCCGCTCACACTCGGCGACCTGGTGGAGGTTTCCTTCGGGGGGCGGGGGGTGACGCTCATGACGAACAGCGCCGATATTCCCAGCGGCGATGGGAACCTGGCCGTTCGTGCAGCCGCGGAATTCATGGAGGCAGCGGGGCTCCGGCGCGGCGTGCGCATCGGCCTCGGGAAGGCGGTGCCGGCCGGAGCGGGGCTTGGCGGCGGCAGTTCCGACGCCGCGGCGGTGCTTCAAGGGCTCAACCGGCTCGCCGGTGGGCCGATTGGAAAGCGGTCCCTGGCTCGTCTGGCGGCCTCGCTCGGGGCCGATGTTCCCTTCTTCCTCGAGGGCCGCCCCGCACTGGCGCGGGGAATTGGTGAGATTCTCACCCCCCTGCCGCCCATGCCGGAGACCTGGTTCGTGCTGGTCAACCCGGGCTTCGAGGTGTCCACCGCCTGGGCCTACGATCGGCTTCGCGGGCCGTTGACAAGGGGGCGACCACAACCTAAAGTACCCCCGATTTCAAGGTATTGGAGCAACTTAAGCGCCTCCCTCGCCAACGACCTTGAGGCGGTCACCCTGCCTCGGTACCCCGTGCTTCAGCGGTTGAAAGAGCGCCTGATGGGGCTGGGGGCCGTGGGCGCGCTGGTTTCCGGAAGCGGCCCCACGGTCTTTGGTGTTTTCAGGGAGGTGTCGCGCGCGCGATACGCCTACGACTCGCTCAGGCTCGCGCCGAACTGGCGGGTCTTTCTGGCCAGGAACCTCGAGCCGGCTTGAGACGAGCGCCCGGCGGCCAGCGCCGCTTACTGGGGCGTAGCCAAGCGGCAAGGCACGGGACTTTGGATCCCGCATTCGCAGGTTCGAATCCTGCCGCCCCAACCAGTTCGAGACGCTATCACCCGCCATCTCCACGCTTTCCGGGGAACGTCGCCATGACCGAGGCAATGAAGGTCTTCTCCGGCAATTCCAATCCGTCGCTGGCCCGGGAGATCTGCGAAAACCTGGGCGTTCCGCTCGGAAAGGCGGAGGTGCGTCCCTTCTCGGACGGCGAGATCATGGTGGAGATCGAGGAGAACGTCCGCGGCTGCGACGTCTTCCTGGTGCAATCGACGAGTACCCCCAGCAACACGAATTTGATGGAGCTGCTCATCATGTGCGACGCCGTGCGGCGCGCTTCGGCCAAGCGCATCACGGCGGTCATGCCTTACTACGGCTACTCCCGGCAGGACCGGAAGCTGGCGTCCCGCACGCCGATCACGGCCCGGCTTGTGGCTGATCTGATCTCGACCAGCGGCGCCGATCGCGTGCTCTGCATGGATCTGCACGCGGGGCAGATCCAGGGATTCTTCAATATCCCCGTCGACAACCTTTTCGCCGCGCCGGTTGTCCTGAAGTACATCGAACAGCACTACAAGGATGATCTCATCATCGTGGCGCCAGACGCAGGCGGCGTGGAACGAGCGAGGGCGCACGCCAAGCGGCTGGATGTCGGTCTGGCCATCATCGACAAGCGGCGCGAGGCGGCGAACGTTACCGAGGTGATGAACATTATCGGAGATGTCGATGGGAAGACGGCCATTCTCGTCGACGACATCGTCGATACCGGCGGCACGCTGGTGAAGGGCGCCGCAGCGCTTGCCGAGGCCGGCGCAAAGCGTGTCTTTGCGGCGACCACGCATCCGGTGCTATCAGGGCCGGCGGTGAAGCGCATCGAGGAGTCGAACATCGAGGAACTCCTCGTGACGAACACCATCCCGCTGCGCGAGGAGGCGAACGCCTGCCCACGGATCAAGGTCGTGAGCATCGCGCCTCTTCTCAGCGAGGCCATCAAGCGGATTCACTCGGAGACCTCGGTCAGCTCCCTTTTCTTCTGACCGGATCGGCGCCCGCCGCCTGACGCGGCAGGAGCGCAGCCAGGAGATTGTACCAATGGAACGATCGGAACTCAGCGTCGAACTGCGGACAGGTACGAGAAAGGGCGTCGCGCGAAAGATTCGCGCGAAAGGGATGATCCCGGCGATCCTCTACGGCCACGGTCTCGAGAACGTGATGCTTGCCGTCGATCCGCGCGCGCTCATGAAGGCGGTGGACACCGAGGCGGGCACAAACACCTTGATCCGCCTCACCATCGGCGGGCGGTCGGAAGAGGGAGAAAAGGTCGTCTTGCTCCGCGATCTCCAGGTCGACCCGATCAAGCGCGTGCCCCTTCACGCGGACCTCTACCAGATCCGCATGGACGAGGCGATTGAGGTGGATGTTCCCATCCGGCTCATCGGAAAGGCGGCCGGCATCGACGAGGGCGGGATTCTCGATCAGGGGCTGCGCGAGCTGCGCGTGGAATGCCTCCCGGGAAGCATTCCCGAGGTGGTCGAGGTAGACGTGACGGCCCTCGGGATCGGCGATTTGATCCACGTGAGCGACCTGATTGTCCCCGCGGGAGTGAAGATTATCGAGGAACTGACCACGACCGTGGCCACCGTCACTTCGCCGATGGCTGAGGAAGAGGCTGCGGCGCCGGTCGAAGGCGAGCTGCCGGCAGGGGAGGTGGCGCCTGGTGCCGAGGGCGCCGAAGCGCCGGCCGAGGGTGCGGCTGCGGCGGACGGCGACGCCAAGGGGAAGGGCGACGCCAAGGCCAAGGCCAAGGGCAAGGACGATTAGGGCGAGCCGCCCATCTTGAAGCTTCTGGCCGGCCTGGGGAATCCGGGCAAGAAGTACGAGGGGTCCCGCCACAACATCGGCTTCCGTTTGATCGACCGATTGGCGGAGCGCCACGGCGCGAAGCTTGGCAAGCGGAAGTTTCGATCGCACCTGTGGCAGGGGCTGCTTCGGCGTGACGATATCGAAGCCGCCATCCTGCTGCTGAAACCCCAGACCTACATGAATCTTTCGGGGAGCGCCCTCAGGGAAGCGGCGGACTACTACGGCATCCGCCCCGAGGACGTCGTCGTGGTGCACGATGATCTTGATCTTCCCTTCGGGAAGCTCCGGATCCGCGCCCGTGGCAGCGATAGCGGACAGCGCGGGGTCCGTTCGATCATCGAGGTGATGGGCGGTGACAGTTTCCTTCGTCTCCGCATCGGAATCGGGCGGCCCCCGGTGCGGATCGCCCCGGAGGACTTCGTGCTTCAGCCCTTCTTGCGAGAAGAAGAGGAGCGTCTCCCCGAGATCCTCGACCGGGCCGTGGAGGCCCTCGAAACGATCGTTTTCGAGGGGATCGTTCCTGCGATGAACCGATTTAACCCTTGAGATTTATCTACATATTGAAATGCTCCCCGGGAGGCGCCTGGCCTCCCGGCGCGGTGGTTTCCTGAGAAGGAGGTCTGGGAATGGAAATCTGGGGGTGGGCCCCGGTCGTTCTGGGGGTGTTTGGCCTTCTGGTGGCATTCGGGATTTACAGGGCAATTCTTGCGGCGCCCGCCGGATCGGAGCGGATGCAGGAAATTGCGGATCAGATTCACCTCGGCGCCATGGTCTTCCTGAAGCGCGAGTATCAGATCCTTGCGGTCTTCATCGTGATCGTCGCGGTGCTCCTGGGCTTCGCGGTGAACCTCCAGACGGCGCTGGCTTTCATAGGCGGCGCGATCTCCTCGCTTCTGGCCGGCCGATTCGGGATGAGCGCGGCGACCAAGGCGAACGTGCGGACCGCGAACGCGGCCAAGGAGAAAGGGCAGACAGCCGCCCTTCTCATCGCGTTCAACGGCGGCTCCGTCATGGGGCTCGCTGTGGCGAGCCTTGGGCTGATGGGCGTCGGCGTTCTCTACCTCATCTTCGGCGGGGATCCCGCCACGTCGAGCTACATCAACGGCTTCGCGATGGGGGCCAGCTCGATTGCGCTGTTCGCCCGCGTCGGCGGAGGCATCTTCACGAAGAGCGCCGATGTCGGCGCCGATCTCGTGGGAAAGTTGGAAGCGGGCATCCCCGAAGACGACCCGCGGAACCCGGGCGTCATCGCCGACAACGTGGGCGACAACGTGGGCGACGTGGCCGGCATGGGCGCCGACATCTTCGAGAGCTACGTCGGGTCCATCATCGCGACCATCGCCATTGCCGCGACCGCCGGCGGCGCGCTCATGGCCAAGCTGGGCCCCAACATCGACGCGGTGACGCTGCGCGCCGATCTCATGTTCATGCCGCTCGGCATGGCTGCCCTGGGCCTCATCGCGAGCCTCATCGGCATCGCGTTCATGCGAATACTCGCCAAGGGGAGCCCCGCGATGGCGCTTCGCATGGCCACGCTCTTGTCGGCAGCTCTCTTCCTCGCCCTGGCCTACGCGCTCGTCCACCAGCTCGCGATGTCCAACGGTGTGTTCCTCGCGGTGGTGGCCGGAACGCTGGTCGGGCTCCTCATCGGCTGGATCACCGAGTATTACACCGCCGCGGGCCCGATCCGGCGCATCGCCGAAGCGAGCCAGACCGGCGCCGCGACGAACATCATCACGGGGCTCGCAATCGGCCTCGAGTCCACCGCGGCACCGGTGCTCTGCATCGCCGCGGGCATCTTCGTTTCGGACTACGTTGCAGGGATCTACGGCATCGGGATAGCCGCGGTCGGGATGCTGGCCACGGTGGGCATCACGATGAGCGTCGATGCCTACGGCCCGGTGGCCGACAACGCCGGTGGCATCGCCGAGATGGCGGGACTGGGCAAACAAACCCGCGCCATCACCGATGCGCTCGACGAAGTCGGCAACACCACGGCGGCGATCGGCAAAGGGTTTGCCATCGGCGCGGCCTCGCTGGCCTCGCTCGCGATCATTGCGGCCTTCATCAACGTGGTGAAACACCACCAGCCCGATTTTCAGTTG
This sequence comes from Deltaproteobacteria bacterium, assembly GCA_030698575.1. Classification (GTDB taxonomy): domain Bacteria; phylum JAUYMQ01; class JAUYMQ01; order JAUYMQ01; family JAUYMQ01; genus JAUYMQ01. The sequence continues at coordinate 51 of JAUYMQ010000382.1, read as the reverse complement.
CTGCTGTCGGACCCGCAGGTGTTGACGGGCATGTTCATCGGCGGGTTCGTG
>JAUYMQ010000380.1 GCA_030698575.1 Deltaproteobacteria bacterium | reverse complement strand
GACGAGATCGAGAAGCACGTGGCGGCCCTCGTCGACGATACGCGCGCCAAGGCCGCGGAGGTGATCCCGGCTGCCGACTAGCCCCCGCGAAGCCCGCGGAAGGCCCCCCGGGAGCGCCCATGGCTCACATCGTCTATCCCGTAAACCTGCGCTTCCCGATGGAGCGCGCGAACTCGATCCAGATCATCCAGACCTGCCACGCGCTGGCGCGCGCCGGTGATCGCGTGACGCTGCTCGTCCGCGGGGGGAAGGGCCGGATTGGCGAGGTCGAGTCGCTGGCCTTCTACGGCCTGAACCCGCACCGCAACCTGTCGATCGTCCGCCTGCCCGTGCTCCCGCCCGCCGCGCCCGCGAAAGCGCGCAACCGCGGCTTCCTGGCGACGCTCGGCCTGTCCTGCCTGCGCCGCGCGCTCATCCCCGCAGGGCAGGGGCGCCCCGCCGCTTTCCTGGCGCGCGACGAAGGTGTCGTGCGCGGCCTGCTCGCGCTAAGATCGCTTCACCGCGTGCCCGTCGTCTTCGAGATGCACCATATCTCCCATCTCTTCCTCGCTATCCGCCACGAGATGTATCCCGACAGCCCGCCTGTTCCAGAGGCGCAGATCGAACGGCAGAAGAGCATCGACGAGCGGCTCTACCGCGGCGCCGACGCGGTGGTGTGTGTGACGGAAGCGCTGCGCGAAATGTTGATCGAAACTTTCGGCGATCGCCCGGACCTTCATGTCGTTCGCAACGGCGTTCATCTGATCGAAGGCGAGCCGCGGCGCGACCCGGAACCGGCGACGATCATCTACGTGGGCCAGCTCTACGCCTGGAAAGGCGTCGACACGATCGTCCGCGCCGTGACGCGGCTGCCCGAGGCGAAGCTGCTCATCGTCGGCGGGCTTCCCTTCGAGCCCGACCTCGCGCGGCTCGAAGCGCTCGCGGGAGCCATCGGCGTGGCGGACCGCGTCGAGTTCCGCCCCTTCGTGCCGCACGGCGAACTGGCCGCGTACATGGCGCGCGCGACCGTGACCGCGGTGCCGCTCCCCGACAGCGTCTACTCGCGCTACTTCACTTCGCCCCTGAAGATCTTCGAGGCGATGGCGGCGGGCATTCCCGTCGTCGTTTCCGATCTCCCGGCCATTCGTGAAGTGATCCGCGACGGCGACAACGGGCGGCTGGCGCCGCCGGGCGATCCCGAGGCGCTGGCCGACGCGCTCCGGGCACTGCTCGCCGACCCCGCGCTGGCCGCCGCGCTGGCGGCCCGGGCGCGCAAAGACGTCGAGAGCTACAGCTGGGAGCGGCGCGCGGCGCGGCTTCGCGAAATTGTGGAGGGGCTCCCGTGAGCATCACGCTCTCCTGCACGCGCTGCGACGGCCCGCTGGCCCCGGCCAAAGATTGTTTCTCTTGCAACCGCTGCGGCCACGCGCTGCCTGTACGGCGCGGCGTGGTCTGGGCGTCGGGCGAGGCGCCCGCGTCGCCGCCGGCGCTTGCACAGGACGCGCTCGAGCGGGGCTGGCTGGCCGCGGCAGAGACAAAGCTCGAGGCCGGCACACCCGATCTCCGCGTGCTCATGATGCGCATGGGCGCCATGCGCACCGAGCGGGCCGGCGACTGGCAGTTTCTGGTCGAGCCCGACCCCGACGGGGCGGCGCTCGTGCTCGGCGATCCCTGGGGCGCGCATCTGACCGCGGTCGCGCGCACGATGGGAAGCGTCGCCGCCTTCGTGCAGGACGCCGAGCGCGCCGAGTATCTCCGCGTTCGCGCCGATCAGGAATCGCTCGATAACGTGCACGCGATCGTGCACGGCCGGAGCGAGTCGGATATTCCCTTCACGCGGGATCAGTTCTCGCTCGTCTCGCTCATGGGCGCCTGGCGCGGCGCGCCGGGAACGAACGGCGGCGGCGGCGATCCGCTCGGGCGTCTCATCAGCACGGCCTTTCGCCTGCTTCACAAGGGCGGCACGCTCGTTCTCGGAATGCCGAATCGAATCAGGAACCCCCTCGGCGCGCGCTGCGCGGGCGGGCGCGCGCTGGCGAGCACGCTTCCGGCGTTTCGCGCGCGACTCGCGCGATCCGGATTCCATGATCCGCAACTCTACCTTCCGGTGCCCGATCTGAGCGACCTTCAGGCGGTCGTTTCCCTTGACAGCAAGGAGGCCCTTCGATACTTTCACGTGGTCTATCGACATCCCAGGGCCCGCTGGAAGCGGGCCTTGCTGGGCGCGGCCATCGACGCAGGACTCGTCCCCGTGGCCGCGCCGTCCTATATCGCGGTGGCAAGAAAGTCCTGACGCCCGAGGGGGGGCCACGAGATGTTCCCGCTCCTCAGCCGTTACCTGATCGAAAACTGGACGGAGCTGCTCCCAGGAACTCCCCCGCCCGAAAAGATTTCCTTTGTTCAGCTCCCCGGCTCGCGCGTCAGCACCTTCCTCGTTCTCTCGAGCAAGGACGGGGGCGGGGGACGGCCCCAGCTGGTGGTGAAGATACCGCGCACGGCCGAAGGCGAGGCCTATCTCAGGCTCGAGTACGAGAACCTCGAGCGCATCCTTCGCCGGCTGGCGCCTCTGACCGAGTTTCTCCCCTCGATCCCGAAGCCCGTATCGCTCTGCGCCATCGGTGGAAAGATGGTGCTCATGCTCGAGGGGCTGCCGGGGTCGCGGCTTCACAGTTTTCAGAGCCGCGGGTTGCGCGCGCTCGGCCGTGCCTGCCGGTGGCTGACCGAGCTCCAGGTGGCCACGCGCGTCGAGGTCACGCTCTCGGCCGACGACGTCGAGCAGGCGTTTCTCGAGCCAATCCGGCGGTTCGTGAAGGGCAGCGAGCTGACGCCGGCGGCGCGGCGATACCTGGGGAGAATCGAGGAGCGCGCGGGCGCGCTTGCGGGCGCAGCCTTCCCCTTCACGCTGACGCACGGGGACTTCAGCGTCTCGAACATTTTGCTCGATGTGCCAGCGGGCGAGCGCGACTTCGAACACGCGATGGTGTCGGCGCTCGACTGGACCAAGAGTCTCGAAGCGGGCCTGCCGGTTCGCGATCTCTTTCACCTGCTCACCGCCTACGCCAAGGGGCTCGAGGCCGGATACTCCTCGGATCGCATTACCTACAGCCTTTCGGGGCCCGGGGAGTACGCGAGGACGGTCCGGACCTGGCTCGACGATTACTGCCGGGGCATGGGGATTCCGCGGTGGCACCAGGGCCTGGGCATCGCGATGGAGTACATCTACGGGGCGACCGACTACCCCTGGGGGATTGA
>JAUYMQ010000379.1 GCA_030698575.1 Deltaproteobacteria bacterium | reverse complement strand
GTTCGGCGTGCTGCTCGCCATCATGGCCTTCCTCCTCGTGATGGGGCTGGTGGCGGCCGGCCTCGCTCTGGTGCCGCTTGTGCAGGGGGGCTTCGTCGAGAGCCGGCTCGCCTGGCGCGCGGCGGCGATGGCGCACAACGTCTCGACCTCGGGCCTCATCATTTCCTTTCCCGCCGCCATCTGGTTTCTCGCCACGCTGCGCTGGTGGCGTGCGCACTTCTCGGCGAGGCCGGAGACTCCCGGAGCGACGGGCAAGCGCGGGCGGAAGCAGAGGCGAGGGGCGCGGAAGTAGGGCGGAGCACCGGATAGCGGCTCAGCTTGCGCTCCCCCCGCATGTCATTGCGAGGCACTCTCGGAGAGGGTGCCGAAGCAATCCCCCGGGCAGCGCCACGAACGAGGGGATTGCTTCGTCGCTTCGCTCCTCGCAATGACATCAGGGCAGTGATATCTCGCGGCGCGGGGATCTATTGCGTGCGAATGCGAATCTGCGAGGCCTTCTCCCAGAGGGTCTCGGCGGTGTCGCCGTCCTCGGGGTGGAAGGCATAGCCGAAGTGGAGCTGCACCTTCATGGGCGTGTCCGGCGGCAGGTCGGCCTGCACCGCGTCGTTCAACGACACCGAGAGGCGCGTGATGGCCTCCTTCGCGTCGAGCCCCGGCTCCGGGAAAAGGATGCCGAAGGCCAGCTCCTCCGTGCGGGCCACGATGTCGAAGCCGCGGAGGTTGTCGCGCAACGTCTCACTCAGCTTGACGACGAGCCGCCGGCCGGCTTCCTCGCCGGCACGCTCGCTGAACTCCCCGTGGTTCGCCAGCCGGCAGGTCATGAGCCCGATCTGCCGCCCCGAGCGCTTTGCTCTAGCCAACTCCTCGCCCAGGCGGCGTTCGAGGTAGCTCCGGTTCGGAAGTCCCGTGGCCTCGTCGAGCAGATCATGTTTTCTCGATCGCTCGGCCATGATGGCCTGCAGGACGGCACGCTCGACGAAGCCGGCGAAGCGCACCAGGATCTCGCGATCCTCCGGCGAGAAGGGGACGGGGTAGAACGAGTTCGGGACCATCTTGTCGTAGAGGGAAAGCGTCCCGAGCATCCCGTTCGGATGGCGCAACGGCACGCCGAGCGCGCCCCGCACCGATGGATCATCGGCGCCAAGCTCGGGGTCGGCGTCGACAGCAGAGACGAGAATGGGCTCCTTCCGCCGCAGCAGCCGGATGACGAATTTCTTGTCGAAGGCGAAGAGGCTCTTCTGCAGCTTGGCGTCGGATGAGCCGAAGTAGCTCCGGATGGTGTAGCGGCCGCTCTCGGCGTCGCGCAGGCGCAGCACGCAGGCGTCGCACTGCAGGATCATGCCGGCCGAAGATGTGATCATCTTGACAAGCTCGTCGAGGTCGTCGGTGGCGAGCAGCCTGAGGCCCGCCTCGTTGATCGCGCCCACCTGGGTTGCGTAGTGCGTGATCGATTCCTCCCGGAGTGACAACGAGACCGCGTCGGCGATGGGCTCGGCCACTCCGCGCAGGATGTTCTCCTCCCGCTCATCCAGCCCCCTCGCTGAGACCACCTGGGCGACCAGCACCCCGACACTCTTCTCGTTGGCGACCAGCGGAAGCGCGGCGTAGGCCATTCGCGCCTGCGCGCCGCCGGCCCGGGCCCGCGGATCACCGCGCAGCACGGCCGCGCGGCCTTCCTGGAAGGCCCAGCGCGCGACGGCTGCATCTCCCCCAAGCCCGGCTCTGCCCGCCTCCCGGCTCTGCTCCGGCGCGGCCGCCCGCGCCTGGAGCGCGCCGGTTTCATCCGGAAGATAAACGGCGCAGCTCGCGCCCGGAATCCATTTGCAAACGAGCGCGCAGACCCGGGCCAGCCGGTCCTCCAGGGGGAGGACGCTCGCCAGGATCTGATTCACCTGTTTGTCGGTCCGGAATTTTTCGACGCTGTCCCGCAGCTCGCGCACCTCTTCCGATCGCACGATGATCTGCGCCTCGAGGCCGGCCAGCTCCATCAGGAAGGAAAGATCGTCTTCGGAAAATTCCTTGCCGCGGTGCGTGCTCGAAACATTGAGCACGCCGAAGACCTTTTCCTCCGCGATGAGCGGGACGCTCAGCGCGCTCAGCACGTCGTCCCGGTCGCGCAGGATGTGGAACTTCTGAGGGTCGGCCTTCCCGCTGATCCGGATGGGCACGCCCTGCTGCGCCACCTTGCCCGCGATCCCCTCACCCACGGGGAAGCGGATTTTTGGGATCAGTTCCGCCTCGATCCCCTTCGCAACCCTGACTTTCAACTGGTTGTCGGCGGGGTCAATGAGCATGAGCGAGCCGCGATCGGCGCCGGTTGTTCGCACTGCGGTGTCGAGGATGAGAGCGAGAAGATCTTCCTCACCGATGGCGAGGTTCTGTGCACGGATGATCTCGTGCAGGCTGCGCAGCACGCGCCGCCGGCCGACGGGCTGCGCGCCCGCCGGTTCTTCGCCTGGCCGCGGGCCCCAGATGAGCCGCGCGGAGAGGGCGTTCATTTGCTGGACGGCGCGGGGGCCGAGCGCCTGCCGCAGCCTCCCCGCGAGGTTTCCTGTGCCGGGGGGCATTGCGTCGACGATCACGTCAGGTGGTTGCTCGCGCGCGATACGGCCGGGATCACTTTCGATCAGCGGATGGAAACCCTGAAGCAGCGCCGGCGCGTTCTCCTCGAGGTGCGATCGCACGAGGACGAACGCCTCTTCGGGCTCGGGATCGAGAATAGCCACGAGCTCGACGCGCTTGTCGGTGAGAATGCCTTCAAGCAGCGGGAGGGCTTCGGGGCCGGCGCCAACGAGCGCCAGGCGGGTGGGGGAGGTGTCACTCATCTTGGTTTCGTCGACGGGCCGCTCAGCGTGATGGTGATGTGCGCTTCACGCACCGGATGCCCGGCTTCCCGGATTTCGAGCGGGATCGAGAAGCTGGCAGGGCCGAGGCGCGTGGGAGAGCCCACAGCGACAATCTCCCACTCGTCTTCGATATTCCCCCGCTCCGCGAGTTCGGTGACCTCCGTGGTGAAATCGATTGGCTGGAAACCCGATTCGATCAGCTCGAGACTCTCATCCGAATCCGCGTCTTCCCGGACGGGCTCCATGGGGATATCCAGATCGGGCATCTCCTCGGTGAGTTCCTCGATAAGCGCCTCCGGGAGATCCTCTCCCTCCAGCGCAACCCCGTCGTCCTCGACCGCTTCACCCTCGGGTAGCTCCGTGAGGAGCTCGGTTTCGTCAGAAATCTCTTCGCTGAGATCCAACGTTTCCGCTTCCATGACAGGCGCTTCCTCGACGAGATCCAGG
>JAUYMQ010000378.1 GCA_030698575.1 Deltaproteobacteria bacterium | reverse complement strand
GATACCTCGTCGCGAAGGGGCTCGTGCGCGCGAGCCTGGCGGTGGTGGGCGAACCGACGAGCCTGCAGCCGGTGCTGGCGGCGAAGGGGACGCTGCGCGGCAGGGTCACCGTGCTGGGACGCGCCGCCCATTCGTCTATGCCCGAACGGGGGGTGAACGCCATTCGCCATGCGGCCCACCTCGTCGAGCGCCTCTCCCGCATGCGCTTCGATGCGCGGCACCCGCTCCTCGGGCGCCCCACCCTGGTCGTCACGAAGATCCACGGAGGCGTCCGATCGAACGTGGTCCCCCCCGAGTGCGTCATCGAGTTCGATCGGCGAATTCTTCCGGGAGAAAAGCCGGCGCAGCTCCGGCGCGAGATCAATGCGGCCGTGGCCGAGGTTCGCCGCGCCCATCCGGATTTCAAGGCCAGGATCGAGTACGGCGTGTTCGCGCCCCCGTCCGAGATCCCGGGAGAGAGCGAGGTGGTGCGGCTCGCCGAGGAGGCCTTGCGGGCGGGCGGCTTCAGCCCCCGGCGAATGGCGCTCCCCGGCACCACCGACGCCCGCTTCCTGATCCATTCGGCCCGGATACCGTCGCTCATTCTGGGGCCGGGCGATCTCGCGCAGGCCCACGCGGCCAACGAGCACGTGCGCGTCGAGGAGTTGCAGGAGGCCGGCCGCCTGTACGCGCGCATGCTCGGAAGCTTTCTGGAGAATTCTTGAGCTGCGCGCTCGCGGTGCACGGCGGCGCGGGCCGCGCTGATCAGGAAGATCCCGCCGCGCGCCACGCCGTGCTCCGGGCCGCCATGGAGGCCGGCGCGACGGTTCTCGCTGCGGGCGGCGCCGCGCTGGACGCCGTTGAGCGCGCGGTGGCGCTGCTCGAGGACGATGCGCGCTTCAACGCGGGCACCGGGTCGGTGCTCACCTGGGACGGCCGGGTGGAGATGGACGCATCGATCATGGAAGACGGGGATCGCTTCGGCGCCGTCGCGGCCATCACCGGCGTGCGCAACCCGGTGCGCGTCGCGAGGCGCGTCCTTGAAGAGACGCCCCACTGGCTGCTGGCCGGCCCGGGTGCGGTGGCCTTCGCGCGGCAGCGCGGCTTTGACGACTGGAAGACCCTGACGCCGGAGCGGCGGGCGCAGTGGCGCAAACTCCGGCGCGCGATCCTGGCCGCCGCGCGCAGGGACCCGGGGCGCGGCGCAAAGGGACCCCCGGGTTACGAGAATCTCGTCGAACTCGTGCGGGCGCATCCGGAAGTTCGCGGCACGCCCGGCACCGTGGGTGCTGTGGCGCTGGATCGTCACGGACGTGCGGCGGCGGCGACCAGCACGGGCGGCGTCTGGCTGAAGCTCCGCGGTCGCGTGGGGGACAGCGCCTTTCCCGGCGCCGGCACCTTCGTGGGCCCCGGCGGCGCCGTCTCGGCGACAGGGCAGGGGGAGGAGATTCTGCGGACCCAGGTCGCGCGGCAGACCGAGGCGCTCCTGCGGGATCTCGATGCAAGCAGCGCCGCCGCCCGGGCCATCGAGGCCGCCACGGCCGCGGGGTGCGAGTGCGGGGTGATCACGGTCGATCGCCGCGGAGGGGTGGGCGCCGCCTTCAACACCGCGGCCATGCCGGTGGAGGTATGGGTTGGCTAGGCGGCGCTTCCTCCCCCGTCGGCTGCGGCGCGCGATCAAGCGCGGCAGGAACGAGCTGATCTTCCTGGGGTTCCGCGGGGTGCTCGGCGCGCTGCGCCTGCTTCCGATCCGGGTCGGCATGGCGCTCGGCCGGGTGGCGGGGAACCTGGCCTACTACCTGCTCTGGCCGGAGCGCGCGAAGGCGCTCCGCCATCTCGAGATCGCCTTCGGGGGCGAGAAAACCCCTTCGGAGCGCCGGCGCATCGCCCGGCGGAGCTTCGTCCACCTCGCGCTGAACTTCGTCGAACTCGCCAACTTCCGGAAGATGTGGGACCGCCTCGATACCTACGTCGAGCTGCAGGATCGCGCCGGGATCGACCGCTGCCTGGAAGGCGGCAAGGGGCTCATCTGGGTCACGGGTCACCTCGGAAACTGGGAGATCCTCGCCTCCTACTTCGCGCGCTACCAGCACTACAAGGTCAACGCGATCTCGCGGCACGCCTACGACCGGCGGATGCAGGAGATACTCGTGGGTATCCGGGCCGAAAACGGCGTCCGGACAGTCGAGCGCGGCGACGCGCGCTCCATCCGCGACCTCATTCGCGCGTTCCGGCAGAACGAAGTGCTCGCGATGCTGATCGATCAGGACACGAAGGTTCAGAGCGTGTTCGTGGATTTCTTCGGGAAGCCCGCGAACACGCCGGTCGCGGCCGCGTCTCTTGCCTACCGGATGGATGCGCCGGTGATCGTGGGATTCATCGAGCGGCTGCCCGACGGGCGGCACCGCATCATTTACTCGGGGCCGGTCGAGCTTCCACAAACCGGCGACCCCGAAGCGGATCAGAGGCTGGCGACAGCGGAGTTCACGCGGAGAATCGAGGCGCAGATCCGGCGCGTGCCGGAGCAGTGGGTCTGGATGCACCGCCGCTGGCGTCGGCGCCCGCCGGACGAGGCCCAGTCCGCGGCGCCGGGGCCGCGGGCCGTCGGAGCGACACGTTAAGGGGAGATGGGAAAGCCCCTCAGTTCCCGTGGGGTTCGACGCTTATCATGCAACTATCACGCCAACTTGCATCACCGCCCCTTCATTCTTCTTTACAGGCTGGCACGCATTGTGCTAGGGTCCCCACCTGACCCGGCAAGTTCCTGAACTACCTAAACTTTCTAGCTTACCGGGCGTTCAGATCATGGGCCATCGGAAGCACGAAATGCGGCCGGCGGTAATAAACGGCCCTTTTCCCCTTCGACGTTCGGGAGAGTGGTGGTGAGGCGGCTGACGACCCTGCTCTCCTTCCTTTTGGTCTTCACCGTGGGCTCCATCGCCTTCTCGCTTCTCCGCAACGTGGGCGAGGGCGAGCGCCAGGAAGATCGAAAGGCGACCCTTCAGCTGCCCAAGGCGGACATGGTCATGACGAACGTGAAGTTCGTCGACAGCCGCCAGGGGAAGCGCAACTGGGTGGTGCAATCCCGCACCGCCCGGCTCTTCAAGGACAAGAACCGCGCGGCCTTCGAAGGCGTTCACATCACCTTCTTTGCGAGGGACGGGCGGGAGATGCATCTGTACAGCAACAGCGGGGAGCTGGACACGGACACACGCGACATGACGGCCGCTGGTGACATTCGGGGCCGGTCGAGCGATGGGCTCGAATTCTTCACATCCACACTGAAGTACACCTACGAGAAACGTGAAATCACGACTGGCGATCCGGTCAAGATCGTCGGCAGCGGGTTCGAGACCGAGGGGATTGGCATGACGGTCGATGTCGAGAGAGAGACCGTCGAGCTGCTGAACCAGGTCCGGGCGACGGGGAACTGATGAGAACGAAGCGTGGGGGGGGAGGGGCGATCGTACTCGCCCTATTGGCAACGTTTTTCATTCCGGGACCTGCCCGGGGCATCCAGGGGGACATCAAGATAGCCGTGGCGCCCCTGGAGGTGCACGGCAGTCTGCCGACGCTCCAGTCCGCCGCGAAGGAAGTTCGCGCGAAGCTCGCGGACGCGCTGGACGACCTGCAGGGGTTCGTTGCGGTGACGGCGCCGGAGGGGGCGGAGGATGCGGCTTCCAGTCCGCTCACGAACGAGGCGCTCGGGAAAACGGCGGCCGGGGCCGGAGCGACCTACGTGCTCTATGGCAGCCTGACGCAGCTCGGGGGCACCTACAGCTTCGATGCACGGCTGTACGACCCGGATGACGGCAAATCAAAGGCGGCCTTCTTCCGCGAGGGCGCGGGCCGGGAGGATCTGATCGGGAAGCTTCCCAATCTGGCGGCCGAGGTCGGCCGTAGCCTGGAGCCGGCAGCGCCGGAAGCGATATCCGGGGGCGACACAGGGGAGGGTCAAGTTTCCGGCGGGGCGGCCGATTCTTCTAATAGCCGCGCCAGAGCGGGGGCGACGGGAGATTCGGGGGTGAAGGACCCCCTCGGTCTCAGGGTTCGGGACAACAGGACGCCGATCGCCATCACATCGGACACGCTGGAGGCGATTAACAAGCGAAATACCGTGGTTTTCCGCGGAAACGTCGAGGCGAAGCAGGGCAGGCTGCGGATCTACTGCGACGTCATGACGGTGCTCTACTCCTCGGACGGCAAGGGCATCAACAAGATCATCGCCGACCGGAACGTGCGGATCATTCACGAGGGCGACGGCAAGGGCGGGAACGCCTCCGAGAAGATCACTGCGACTTGCGATCAAGGGATCTACTACAGCGCGGAGGGAAGAATCGACCTGACGGGTGATCCGGTCGTCAAGCGGGGCTCTGACACGGTGCTCGGCGACAAGATCAGCGTCTACCTGGAAGACAACCGCTTCACCGTCCGCCAGGCAACGGTCACGATCAGCCCCCAGGGCATGCAGACTCTCGACCAGGGGGGCGGCGCAGCCGCCGCGCGATCGGGGACGGGGGTAACTAGCCCATGAGCTACATCGCCGCGAGAGGGCTGTGCAAGAGCTTCGGCGGCCGCCGCGTCGTGAACGACGTGGGCTTCGCGGTGAAGGGGGGCGAGGTCGTCGGCCTGCTCGGCCCCAACGGCGCGGGAAAGACCACCAGCTTCTACATGGTGGTGGGACTGATGAAGCCGGACGCCGGCCAGGTTTTTCTCGGCGACAGGGACATCACCCAGGAGCCCATGTACAAGCGGGCGCGCCAGGGGATCACCTACCTCCCCCAGGAGCCGTCGGTTTTCCGGAAGCTCTCGGTGGAGGACAACATAAAAGCCATTCTCGAGACGCTCCCGATCAAAACGAGTGAGCGGAAGCGGCGCCTCGAGATGCTCCTGGAGGAACTGGATCTCACGCCGCTCCGGCGCAACATGGCCTTCAGTCTTTCGGGCGGTGAGCGAAGGCGCCTCGAGATAACGCGGGCACTGGTCATCTCGCCGCGCTTCATGCTCCTCGACGAGCCCTTTGCGGGGATCGATCCGCTGGCGGTGGCCGACATCAAGCGGATCATCGCGCAGCTGAAGTCGCGGGGAATCGGGGTCCTGATCTCTGACCACAACGTGCGCGACACCCTGAAGGTGTGTGACAAGGCCTACATCATCGCGGACGGCAAGATCGTCGAAGAGGGTGAGCCGGAGCGCATTGCGAGCAGTCCCAAGGCACGGGAGATTTATCTGGGCCACGATTTCACTTTGTAGCCGGCGCCCGCCAACCGGCGGGGCCCGCTCGGACGGTTTCATCAGGCACGGCTTAATCTGGTAACTGCGGAAAAGAGACCCTATGGCGCTTGAGATCAAACAGAGCCTGAAACTCACGCAGCAGCTGGTGATGACGCCCCAGCTGCAGCAAGCCATCAGGCTCCTCCAGCTCAACCGGATGGAGCTGGTCGATCTCGTCTCAGCCGAGCTTCAGGAAAACCCCATCCTCGAAGACGCCCCGGACTACGAGGACGAGGCGCAGACCAAGAAGGAGTCGATCGAGCTGGGCGCCGACAACGTCGCGCCGGAAGCGGAACAAAAGCTGCCCGACATCGACTGGGACAGCTACCTCGACACTTACTCCTCCATCGGATACAAGCCCGCCGATATCGAATCAGATCGCCCCTCGCTCGAAAGCACCCTCGTCAAGAAAGCCAGCCTCTCCGACCACGTCATGTGGCAGCTCAAGATGTCGAATCTGGGCGAAGACCAGCAGACCATCGGCGCGCTCATCATCGGCAACCTGAACGAGGACGGCTACCTGGAGGAGACGCTGGAGCACATCGCCGAGGTGGCGGACGCTGATGTGGCGGCGGTCGAGGAAGTGTTGCGGCGCGTGCAGGAGTTCGATCCCCTCGGGGTTGCGGCGCGTGATCTGAAGGAGTGCCTGCTCTTACAGCTGGGTCCAATCGGTCTGCGGGGCTCTCTCGTTGAGAATATCGTGAGTGGGCACTTATCCCGCATGGAGCGCGCGGACTACCGCGGCATCGCGAAATCACTGGCTGTTCCCGTCGAGAAGGTCGTCGAGGCGGCCAGGGTCATCCAGGGGCTGGAGCCCAAGCCCGGCCGCCCCTTCTCCGAGCAGGAACCTTTCTACATCACCCCTGACATCTACCTGCACAAGGTGGGTGAGGACTACGTCATCGTCCTGAACGAAGACGGGATGCCCAAGCTCCGGATAAGCCCGTTCTACCGGGACGTCCTCCACGGCAATTCGAGCACGAGCAAGGTCACGAAGGAATACATCCAGGAGAAGCTCAGGTCGGCGGTGTGGCTGATCAAGTCGATCCATCAGCGCCAGCGGACGATCTACAAGGTGATGGAGTCGATCGTGAAGTTCCAGCGGGACTTCTTCGACAAGGGGATCAACCTGCTGAAGCCGCTGAATCTTCGCGACGTGGCGGACGACATCGGCATGCACGAGTCCACCATCAGCCGGGTCACGACGAACAAATACGTCCATACGCCCCAGGGGATCTACGAGCTGAAGTACTTCTTCAACAGCGGAATCAATCTCACGGGCGGCGAACACATGGCGTCCGAGGCGGTGAAGGACAAGATCCGGAGGATCATTGTCGCGGAAAGCTCCAAGCGGCCCCTGAGCGACCAGAAGATCGTCGAGATCCTGAAGAAGAGCGACATCGAGATCGCCCGCCGTACCGTGACGAAGTATCGCGAGATTCTCGGCATTCTTTCCAGCACGAAGCGCAAAGCCGCGCCCCACTGACGCGCGTCTCCCTCTGCTCCTTTTCCCCAGCCGGGTGACGTTCGCCGGGCCCGTGAGACGGCATCGGCGAGCACCGGAACCCCCAAACCCCTGAAGAACCTGCGCAAAGCCCCTCTTCGTGAGGGCGGCACACCGCGGGGAAAAGATCGAGGTTTCGGGGCGGCTGCCGATTATCTATAAGGATCAAGCGCAATCCCGAAACAGGCCGGCTCCGGGGTGCGCGCTCTAAACGAGGCGACCGGCGGGAGTCTGATAGTCCAATGCGAATCCTGGATGTTCTCGACAAGGCGGCGGTGCTCCCCAATCTTGCGGGGCGCGACAAACGCGGCGTTCTGGAGGAGATCAGCGCCGCCATGGCGCCCGCCCTCGATTCGGATCCGGAGCGGGTCGTGCAGGTATTGCTCGATCGCGAAAAGCTCGGAAGCACGGGAATCGGCGACGGTATCGCGATCCCGCACGGCAAAATGCGCGGACTCAGCCGGCTCCACCTGGGTTTCGGCCGGTCCCGCGAAGGGATCGACTTCGATGCGATGGACGGGAAGCCCACGATGCTCTTCTTCGTGCTGCTTGCCCAAGAGGGCTCCGTCGGGGATCACCTGAAAATGCTGGCTCGCCTCTCCCGGCTGCTGAAGGACGCCGACATCCGGAAGCGCCTGCTCGAGGTCGAGACGGCCGAGGAGATCCTCACGATCATTGATGAGGGGGACGCCAGCCAGTGAGCTGGCGGATCGGAGCGGACAGCGGCGATGGCTTCTCAATTGCGGGTTCAGGACATCCTCGATGAGGCCGACAAGGACCTCGGGCTCCACGTCCTGGCGGGGCGCGACGGTCTTTCCAACGTCATCTCGATTCCCAGGATCCAGGAGCCCGGCCTCGCACTCGCGGGGTTTCGCGCGTATATGGAAACCGAGCGGGTGCAGCTGCTCGGGAAGGCCGAACTTGCTTACCTGAAATCGCTCACCTCGCAGCGGCGCAGCGAGATCATCGAAGAGTTCTGCGGCCTGCCGCTTGCCTGCATCATTGTTACCTACAACCTCGCGCCTCCGCGATCTCTGCTCGAGGCCTGTGAGTCGCGCAAGATCCCCCTTCTTCGCGCGCGCCTGGCCAAAGCCCGCATCGTCAGCCGGCTCACCCGCTTTCTCGAGGAAAAGCTCGCGGACCGCACGCGCGTGCACGGCGTGCTCGTGGACGTCTTCGGCCTGGGAATTTTGCTGCAGGGGAAGAGCGGCGTGGGAAAGAGCGAGGCTGCGCTCGATCTCGTGGCCCGGGGGCACCGGCTCGTTGCCGACGACGTAGTGGAGATCCGCCGGGTCGCCCACAAGCGGCTCCTTGGCATGCCCAATTCGAGCCTCGGATTTCACATGGAGATCCGGGGCCTTGGAATCATCAACGTGCTGGACCTCTACGGCGCCACGTCCACCCGGGAGCGGATGCCGATCGATCTGATCGTGCATCTCGTCGACTGGGGCGACCTGCCCAATCCGGACCGCACCGGCCTCGAGGCGGATATCGAGGTCCTCCTCGACGTCGAGATACCGAAGGTTCACGTGCCCGTGAAGCCGGGGAGGAACCTGGCCACGATCATCGAGGTGGCCTCGCGAAACGAGATTCTCAAGAAGCGAGGGACGCTGTCGGCGCAGACGTTCAACGAGCGGCTTCTGACGCGGCTCAGGCGGGCCACCCCGGCCATGCCGGACAATGGCTCGACGAAGCCTGCCCCGCGGGCCGCCAAGCAAGGGCGCGCCGCCGGGGGGCGGGGCGTCAAGCGGGCGGCGAAATCGGGCCGCGGCAGGAAGCGTGGAAAGCCATGATCTCGGGTGATCAGTCGATAAAGGTCGTGATCATCAGCGGGCTCTCCGGCTCGGGGAAGTCGACAGCCGTCAAGGTCCTGGAGGATCTGGACTATTATTGCGTCGATAATCTTCCGCTCGTCCTGGTGACCACTTTTGTCGACCTGTGCCGCCAGTCGGGGACCATTCAGAAAGTCGGCCTGGTGGCCGATGTCCGGGAAGGGGAATTCCTGAAGGAGTTCCCGGCCATCCACAAGCAGCTCCGGGAGGGGGGGACGCCCGTGGAGGTGCTGTTCCTGGAGGCCGGCGACGAGGCTCTCACGCACCGTTTCCAGGAGACGCGCCGGCGCCACCCGCTCACGCCGACCGGAACGGTGCTGGATGGCATCCGCCTCGAGCGGCGGGCGCTCGAGGACGTCCGGCGGTTGTCGGACCACATCCTAGACACCTCGAGTCTCACGGTGCACGATCTGCGCCGCGAGGTGAACCGGCTGTTTACCGGCTCCCCGGATGCCACTAAAATGACCCTGTCGCTCGTTTCCTTTGGATACCGGAACGGGCTTCCTGAGCATGCCGACCTCACGGTCGACGTCCGGTTTCTGCCGAACCCGAACTTCGTGGAAGAGTTGCGCTTACGAACGGGGCTCGAGCAGCCGGTAACCGACTACGTGCTGTCGCAGCCGGAAACACAAGCCTTTATCGAGAAGTTCTTCGACCTGATCGATTTTCTGGTTCCCCTCTACGAGAAGGAGGGGAAGGCGTACCTGACCATCGGCATCGGCTGCACCGGGGGCCGGCACCGCTCGGTGGTCATTGTTCGGGAGCTGGAGAAGTACCTGAAGGCGCGCCACGATCACGTCCTGGTGGATCACCGGGACATCGGACGCCACTAGCCGCGCTCAACCGGGCCTGAACCTATTCGGGGAATTTTATGATCGGAGTCGTCATTGTTTGCCATTGCGACCTTGCCCAGGAGTTTCTGAAAACTCTTGAACTCATCATCGGGCCGGTGGAGGGGTTTCAGGCGGTTTCCATCGGGCCCACGCAGGACGTCGAAGCGATACGGTCCGAGATCGCATCGGGACTGAAGAAGGTCGACCGGGGCGCGGGTGCGCTGATCCTGACGGACATGTTCGGCGGAACGCCATCGAACATAAGCCTGACGTTCCTCGACGAGAAGAAGGTGGAGGTGATCTCCGGGGTCAACCTCCCGATGCTGATCAAACTCGCGAGCTTCCGCGAAGGGAAAACCCTGGAGGAGCTGGCCGCCTTCATCAAGGCCTACGGCCAGCGGAACATCTCCATCGCGAGCGAGATCCTGCGCAGTCGAGGAAAGAAATAATGGAACCGGGTCACGAGCAGGAGGGGGCGGGCGCAGGCTCCCTGACGAACAGAACCTGCACCATCAAGAACAAGCTGGGGCTTCACGCCCGGGCCGCAGCGCTGTTCGTCCAGACGGCGGCCAGGTTTCCGTGCGAGATCTTTCTTGCCAGGGACGGCAACGAGGTGAACGGCAAGAGCATCATGGGGATTCTCACTCTCGCGGCCAGCAAGGGCACGCAGGTGACGCTGCGCGCCAGCGGGGCCGAAGCGAGCGCCGCCGTGGCGCGATTGTGCGAGTTGATCGAGAACAAGTTCGGAGAGGAGTGAGCAGACCCCTGCCGAGCAAGCTCCCCCAGCGAGCGCCCGAACAGGCGCCCGAGCGAGCTCCATGACCAGCGCAGAAAAACAGACCATCATGACCGGGATAGATGCCTCGCCGGGCATCGCGATAGGCGAAGCCTACGTCCTCCGTTCCCGTGAAGTCTCCATTCCACGCTACGAGATCGAGCCCGACCGGATCGAATCCGAACTCGCCCGCTTCAAGGGAGCGGTCGAGCGGTCACGCGAGCAGCTGCTCCGCGTGAAGGAGCAATTTTCCGGGCCGGAGGGGCTGAGCCACATCTTCGATGCCCACCTGCTGATTCTCGAGGACGTCATGATCCTCGAGGAGACCGGCCGGAACATCTCCGAGCACCGGGTTAACGCCGAGCACGCCCTCCGGATGATCGTGGATCGCGTCATGGATGTCTTCAAAGCGATCGACGACGAGTACATCCGTGAGCGCCGGACCGATCTCCAGGTTGTGGCTGATCGCGTGATGCGGAACCTGTTGGGTGAAAAGCAGGAGACCATCCAGCGATCGCTCACCGAGATCATCATCGTTGCGCACGACCTCTCACCGGCGGATGCGGCGCAGCTCGACAGGAAACTCGTGATGGGCTTCGTCACGGACGCCGGCGGAAAAACCTCCCACACCGCAATCACCGCGCGCGCCCTCGAGATTCCCGCCGTGGTCGGGCTCGAGAACGCCACGAGCCTGATCAAGCCGGGCGACCTTCTCGTGGTCGATGGCTGCACGGGGGTCGTTCGCGTCAATCCCGACCCGGCCACACTCGAGCAGTGCCGGCAGCAACGGGGAGAGTATCTCGCGCTGGAGCGGGAACTGCTCAGGTACACCGATCTTCCGGCCGAGACGCGGGACGGCTACGAGCTCCGGCTGGTGGGAAACGTCGAGCTCGTCGAGGAGATTCCTTCCTTGCTGGCGCATGGCGGCGCAGGGGTGGGGCTCTTCCGGACCGAGTTCCTATACATGAACCGGACCGATCTGCCGGATGAGGAGGAGCACTACCGCATCTACCGGTCGGTGGTCGAGCGGGTGGCGCCCCATCCCGCCGTCATTCGCACGCTCGACCTGGGCGGCGACAAGTTTGCCGGCCCCTTCAATCTCTCCCAGGAGTCGAACCCGGCGCTGGGGCTCCGCGCCATGCGCTTCTGCCTCCGGGAGCGTGAGCTGTTCAAGACTCAGCTTGCCGCCATCCTCCGCGCGAGCGCGCACGGGCGCGCCCGGATCATGTTTCCTCTCATCTCCGATGTGAGCGAGATTCGTGAAGCGAAGCTGATACTCGCGGAGGTCAGGGAGGAGCTGGACGCCCGGTCGGAGCGCTACGATCCCGACCTCCCCGTGGGGATCATGGTGGAGACGCCGAGCAGCGCGATGATCAGCGATCTCCTCGCGCCGGAGGTGGATTTCTTCAGCATCGGGACGAACGATCTCATCCAGTACACGCTGGCCGTCGACCGCGGGAACGAGCAGGTCGCCTATCTCTACGAGCCGCTTCACCCGGCACATCTGCGCCTCATCCAGCGCGTGGTCGAGGCAGGGCACGCCGCCGGAATCCCCGTGATGATGTGCGGCGAGATGGCCAACGACCCCCGGAACATCCTGATGCTCATCGGGCTCAGCCTGGACGAGCTTTCGATGAACTCCCTCGCCATCCCCTGCGTCAAGCGGATCGTACGGGGGACCACCCTCAGGGAGGCCCGCGAGATCGTTGCGCAGGCCCTGACCTTGCCGACGGCGGAGGAGGTGAAGGGTTTTCTCCAGGAGGAGACCGACCGCCGCTTCCCCGGCGTCCTGCCCTAGGGCTCTCCCGGACGTTGACAAACCGCGATGCTCTGATACCCTAGCCGACTCTCATTTTCCGCTGACTTGCCCGTCAAAACGGCCCGGCCCGCCCGAAGACGGCCTTCTGGAGCAGCCTTCATGTCCGCGAAGAACTTCGTTTTTACCTCCGAGTCCGTCTCGATGGGGCATCCCGACAAGATGGCGGACCAGATATCCGACGCCATCCTCGACAGCATGCTGGCCCAGGACCCGCGAAGCCGGGTGGCCTGCGAGACTCTCCTCAAGACCGGCTTCGTCGTCGTGGCTGGCGAGATCACCAGCAGCGCCCGGGTCGACATCCCCGATGTGGTCCGCGAAACCGTCCGGGACATCGGCTACACCTCGAGCGAGATGGGCTTCGACGCCGCGAGCTGCGGCGTGCTCGTGGCGCTCGACAAGCAG
Source organism: Deltaproteobacteria bacterium (assembly GCA_030698575.1). GTDB lineage: Bacteria > JAUYMQ01 > JAUYMQ01 > JAUYMQ01 > JAUYMQ01 > JAUYMQ01. Next base: position 1,362 of record JAUYMQ010000378.1, on the reverse strand, counting down.
TCGCCCGACATCGCCCAGGGGGTGGATGAGAACGAGGGGCTCCACAAGGATCAGGGGGCCGGCGATCAGGGGATGATGTTCGGCTACGCCTGCGACGAGACGCCCGAGCTGATGCCGCTTCCGATCCAGCTCGCCCACCAGCTCGTGGCCGGCCTCGCCGAGCTGCGCCGCTCGGGCGAGGTGAGCTGGCTTCGCCCCGACGGAAAATCCCAGGTTTCAATCAAGTACGAGAACAACCGCCCCGTCCGTGTGACCGCGGTCGTCATCTCCACGCAGCACGATGAGCGGGTTGCCTACGACGATATCCGCGAAACCATCATCACCAAGCTCATCAAGAAGACCGTCCCGGCGCAATTCCTCGACGACAGCACCGTGTATCACGTGAACCCCACGGGACGCTTCGTGGTCGGCGGGCCCATGGGTGACTCGGGGCTCACCGGGCGCAAGATCATCGTCGACACCTACGGAGGCATGGGACGGCACGGTGGCGGGGCCTTCAGCGGCAAGGATCCGACCAAGGTCGACCGGAGCGGCGCCTATGCGGCGCGCTACGTTGCGAAGAACATCGTGGCGGCCGGTCTCGCGAAGCGCTGCGAGGTCCAGGTGGCCTACGCCATCGGCGTGGCGGAGCCCGTCTCCGTGGCCATCGACACCTTCGGCACGGGCGTCGTCTCGGAGGAAGACATTTCCCGGCTCGTTCGAACGCACTTCGACCTGAAGCCTCGCGGGATCATCGAAATGCTCGACCTCCTGCGCCCCATCTATCGCGAAACCGCCTGCCACGGCCACTTCGGCCGCTCGGGAGAGAACTTCACCTGGGAGCGGGTGGACAAGGCGGACACGCTCAAATCAGACGCGGGGATCAAGTAGCGATCGGCGCCCCGCGAGACCCGCGAACGGCCCCATTACATTTTTCCGACCGGAACTGGCCGCCCCCGGCGACATCCGGTCATGTGCGGAAGGGTTTATACGATGAAACATGATGTGAAGGATCTGAAGCTCGCACCCGAGGGGAAGAAGCGGATTCTCTGGGCCGACCAGGACATGCCCGTTCTCCAGAGGGTGCGCGAGCGTTTCGAGAAGGAGCAGCCGCTGCGGGGGCTGCGCATGTCGGCCTGCCTCCACGTGACTTGCGAAACGGCCAACCTCGCCCGCGCGCTCAAGGCCGGCGGGGCCGACCTCGTACTTTGCGCCTCGAACCCCCTCTCCACGCAGGATGACGTGGCGGCCTCGCTGACGGCCGACTACGGGATCCCGGTCTTCGCCATCAAGGGAGAGGACAACGAGACCTACTACAAGCACATTCTCGCCGCGATTGAGCACGCTCCGCAGATCACCATGGACGACGGCGCCGATCTCGTG
>JAUYMQ010000373.1 GCA_030698575.1 Deltaproteobacteria bacterium | reverse complement strand
CCTGGATGGGGCTCGGCTTCGCCGCCCTCGGGGGCGCGGCGTTCGAGGCAGCGGGCGCGGTGGCAGGACCCTTCCTGATCGATCAGGGGCTGAGCGAGCAGGCTGTCGGAACCTTCTATCTCGCGGCGGTGGCCGCCATGCTGCTCGGCGCGCTCGCGGGCGGCCCGCTTTCCGATCGAGGCGGACGGCGCCGGATCGTCGAGCTGTTCGTCCTCCTGACGGCCGGCGGCGTGTTCGCCCTCGCGCTCTCGGTCCGCGCAGGCGCGGGTCCCGACCTGCTCCAGGGCCTGTTTGTGGGCCTCTATCTCGCGATCGGGCTCCTAACGGCTTCTTCCTACGCCCTCTTCATGGACATCACCGACACCCGGCTCAGGGCGACCCAGTTCAGCGCCTACATGGGCGCAACGAACCTGTGCGAGTCATGGTCGGCGTTCGGAATCGGGCGACTCCACGCCTGGCATGGATATGCCGTTGCGTTCACCGTGATGGCTGCCCTATCTTTAGTAGGCTTGATTCCTCTGCACTGGATCGAGCCGCGCACCAAGATCGAGGGCCCTCGGGCCCGGGAGGGTTGAAACTTGTCGGAGGGAACGAGAAAAAAAGGCAAGTCTGCGCGAAAGCGGGGGCATAAACCCTCCAAGCGCGTGCAGATCCGAAAGCTCCGAAACGAAGACTACGAAGCGGTCTGCGAGCTCCAGCGCAAGTGCTTTCCCAACATGAAGACCTGGAAGCAGGAGCATTTCGAGAGTCAGATCAAGATCTTCCCGGACGGGCAGATTTGCGTGGAGGCGGACGGCAAGATTGTCGCCTCCTCGGCGAGCCTCATCGTCGACTTCGATCTCTATTCCGACTGGCACGACTGGGCCGAGATCGCCGACTCCGGCTACATCCGGAACCACAGCCCGAACGGAGACACGCTGTACGGCATCGAGATCATGGTCGATCCGGAGTACCGCGGTATGCGCCTGTCGCGGCGCATCTACGATGCCCGCAAACAGGTGGCCCGCGAAAAGAACCTCATGCGGATCATCATCGGCGGCCGCATGCCCGGCTACGGGGCGTATGCCGACGAAATGAGCGCCGTCGAGTACGTCGAGCGGGTGATGGCGAAGGAGCTGTTCGACCCGGTGCTGACGCCGCAGATTGCCAACGGGTTCGTCCTGCAGAGGCTGATTCCAGACTATCTCCCCGTGGATCAAGAGTCGAAGGGCTTCGCGACCTTCCTCGAGTGGACGAACCTCGAATACCGCCCCGACGCGCGGCGGCACTTCCGCCCGGTCCAGATCGTGCGGATCGGCGTGGTCCAGTACCAGATGCGGAGCATCAAGTCCTTCGACGAGTTCGCGCAGCAGTGCGCGTTCTTCGTCGACGTCGCCGCCGATCACCGCTCCGACTTCCTTCTCTTCCCGGAGCTGCTCACGACACAGCTGCTCTCCTGCACCGAGGCCACGCGCCCCGGCCTGGCCGCGAGGGCGCTGGCAGAGTTCACGCCGCAGTACATCGAGATGTTCACGAACCTCGCTATCAACTACAACGTCAACATCGTCGGCGGTTCAACGTTCACACTGGAGGGGGATTCGCTCTACAACATCTCCTATCTCTTCAGGCGCGATGGCGCGGTCAGCAAACAGTACAAGCTGCACGTCACACCCAACGAGAAGAAATGGTGGGGTGTGAAGGTCGGCGAGAAGCTGGAGGTATTCGAGACGGATCGGGGAAAGATCGCCATCCTCATCTGCTACGACATCGAGTTTCCTGAGCTGTCCCGCATCGCCGCCAAGCGGGGGGCGCAGATTCTCTTCGTTCCGTTCAACACCGACGATCGCCACGGCTACCTTCGGGTGCGGCACTGCTCGCTGGCGCGCTGCATCGAGAACCATGTCTACGTGGCCGTCGCGGGGTGCACGGGCAACCTCCCCTTCGTGGAGAACGCCGACATCCACTACGCGCAGTCCGGGATCTTCACGCCCTCCGACATCTCCTTCAGCCGCGAGGGCGTAGCCGCCGAGTGTACGCCGAACATCGAGACGGTGATCGTTCACGACGTCGACATCGAGGCGCTCCGCCGGCATCGTTACACCGGCACCACGCAGAACTGGAACGATCGCCGGAGAGACCTCTATCAGGTACGCTATCGCGACGGGGACACCACGCAGGAAGTCTGAGCATCACGCTGATCCGGCCAGCCGAGGGCCTGCCCCGGCTGAACTGACCCCGCCTTGATCCCGCAGCCCGCTCCCTGTAGAACCGGATCAATACGCCGCCAACCGAGGGGGTTCTTCGTGCCCTGCCCCGCCTGCCACCGTGAGAATCCACCCGAGGCCAGGTTTCGTCTCGCGTGCGGCGCTTACCGCTGAGGCACAACCGTCCACTGTGAGGAGCAGGCCGGCCTCAAAGAGAGAAGAGCCATGCTCGAAACCGGTTTTACCCGGCTTGTCGGCTGCAAGTTGCCGATCCAGTGCGCCGCCATGCCCGGCGTCGCAACTCTCGAGCTTGCCGGCGCGGTTTCGAACGCCGGCGGGCTCGGCATGATCGGCACGCCCATGATCCCGCCCCCCGCACTGGCGGAGATGCTCGACGATCTCGCGCAACGCACGAAGGCCCCCTGCGGGGTGAATTTTCTAATGCCCTTCCTCGAACCTGAGTGCCTGGCGGCGGTGGTGGATGAACCGCTGCCGGATTTGCAAGAGAGCAGGTAGAGATGTTCGTCGGACACTACAGCGCGGCTTTCATCGGAAAAGCGGTCGAGCCACGCGTGCCCTTCTGCGTGCTGTTCCTCGCGGCGCAGTTCGTCGACGTGTTCTGGGCGATCTTCATCATCCTCGGGATCGAGAAGGCGTCCCTCGATCCGGGGCTTTCGTCAAATCCCCTCGTCCTCGACTACATGCCCTACACCCACAGCCTCGCCGGCACGTTCGTCTGGGCTGCCGTGGCGTTCGTCCTCGCCCACCGCATTCCCGTGCTTGGCGGCGCGGGGCGCACGGCGGTCGTGGTAGCCGCGGTGGTCGCCTCGCACTGGTTTCTCGACCTGATCGTTCACCGCCCCGATCTCCCGCTCGACGGTGATCAGACGGTGAAGCTCGGCCTGGCGCTCTGGAACTATCCGGTTCCGGCTTTCGTGGCCGAGATGGCGCTGCTCTTCGCCAGCATCATTTTCTGGTTTCGACGCAGCGGCGCCGGCATGCCCGCGCGCCGCGCCGGCCGCTGGTTCATTGTGGGATTTCTAATCCTGCAGCTCGGATTCTGGCTCGGCCCGGTCCCGCCGGTCATCCAGGCGGTGGCGGCGTCGGCGCTGTTCACGTTCCTGCTCATTGCATGGGCGGGGGTCCGCATCGAACGCCGGATCATCGAGACCGGCGCCGCCCCCGCAAACTGACGGCCCTACCGCGCCCGGGCAATGCCCCGCCGCGCGCACAGAGACGAGGTAATCATGCCCGCGGTCAAGAAGACAAAGCTCATGGAGATGTTCTGGAAAATCCACCCGTGGATCTACGAGAAGACCGGAGGGCGCGTCGGCGGGAAGGCGTTCGGGATGCCCGTGCTCATCCTCATCACCCGGGGCCGCAAGTCCGGCCAGGTTCGCAAGAACACGCTCATGTACATCACCCAGGGCGACGCCCCCGTGGTCATCGCCTCGAACGCGGGCGAGCCCTACCACCCGGCCTGGTACCTGAATCTCAAGACGAACCAGAACGTGCAGGTCCAGCGCGGGAGCCAGGTTGTGAATGCCATCGCGAGAGAGGCCGAAGGCGAGGAGCGCGAGCGGCTCTGGAAGCAGGTCGTCGAGGCGGAGAGCGGCTACGCCGAGTACGAGCGGCGCACGACCCGCAAGATCCCGCTCGTGGTGCTCGAACCGCAGGCCTGAAAGCCGGGGGTCGGCAGCGGGCCAGATCGCCCGAATATTCGCATGTCATTGCGAGGCGCCCCAAAGGGGCGACGAAGCAATCCCCCGGGCATCGCCACGAACGAAGGGATTGCTTCGTCGCTTCGCTCCTCGCAACGACAAGTACGTAAGGATCGAACCGAATGGAACCAGCGGCCAAGATCAATCCTCAGGCCGAATTGGACCGCTACCGGGAGGTCCCTCTCATT
>JAUYMQ010000366.1 GCA_030698575.1 Deltaproteobacteria bacterium | reverse complement strand
CCTGGCACATGCTTCCGCAGGTGCGCGTGCCCCGGCAGGTCACGCGGGAGGGGCTCAGCGACGGGGCGCTGCTCATCTCCTGGGGCCTCTTCAAGAAGATGTACATCGCCGACAATCTCGCCGAGATCGTTACGAGCGTCTTCGAAGGACCGGGTCCCCTCGATGGACTCAGCGCGCTGATGGCAGTCTACGCATTCGCTTTTCAGATCTATTGCGATTTCTCGGGCTACACCGACGTCGCTCGGGGCCTCGGGAGAATTCTCGGCTTCAACCTTTTCGCCAATTTCCACCTCCCTTACTTCGCCCTCAACCCCACCGAATTCTGGCGGCGCTGGCATATCAGCCTCTCGGCCTGGCTTCGCGACTATCTCTACATCCCGCTCGGCGGAAATCGGGGAGGGACAGCCCGGACGCATGTGAACCTGATGATCACCATGCTTCTGGGCGGGCTCTGGCACGGCGCGGCCTGGACCTTCGTGCTTTGGGGCGGCTACCACGGAGCCCTCCTGGTGGTTCACAGGCTTTGCCGCCCGGTGCTCGATGTCATGTTCGCGGCGCGTACCGGGATAGCGGAGGCCGTCTCGCGCGGCGTGCGCGTGCTCGCGACCTTCCACCTGGTCTGCTTCGGCTGGCTGATCTTCCGTGCCGACTCGCTGGCGGAGGCGGGGGGCATTCTTTCCGCGATCGGAAACGGGGTCAGCTGGACGCCGCGGGGAAGCTACTACCTCTCGCGGCTCGTCCTGCTCGTCGCTTTCCTGCTCATCGTGCAACTGGTCCAGGCCTGGCGCGACGACCTCCTGGTGCTGCAGCAGGTGCGGTCGCCCTGGGCGCGCGCCTCGCTCTACCTTTATATGTACTGCTCCATCTGGTTCCTCGGGAACCTGGGCGGCCATGAATTCATCTACTTCCAGTTCTAGCGCGGCGCGAACGCGTCCGGGCGTGGCAACCATCGCGTTGGTGGCGGCGGGCGTCATCTACGCGGCCGTCTTCGGAGAGGCGTTCCTGCGGCTGTTCGGAAGCCGCTATCTGGGCGAGCCCGGGCGCTCCTACATCCGCCCGCCGTACCACTACAGCAAGGCTCTGGGGGCTCCCTTCCGCACGAACGGCTGGGGCCTGCGCGGTCGTGATTTCCGCGAGGGTGCGCTGCGCATCGTGACTCTCGGCGGGAGTGCGACGGAGTCCGCGGAGGTGCCGGAGGAGGAATCCTGGCCGTACCGACTCGAGGTCGAGTTGAACGCCCTGGGGGGCGGGCGCCCGGGGCAGGTGGCGAACGCGGGAATGGCGGGCACGGCGTCGGCGCACTACCTGGCCCACCTGAACGAGCTTGCCGGCCCGGTGGGGATCGACGTCGCTGTCATCTTTACCGGCATCAATGACGCGGATCGCCTGGCGAGGTACGGATCAATCCTGAGCGTGGAGCAGGTCGGCGATTCGAGATACGCCGAGGCTCTTTTCCAGGCGTTCTCGCGCCCGGACCCGGTCCGCCTCGGAGAACTGGACAGCTCCCCGCCTGTCCTCCGCTCCAGACTGGCGCTGTTCCTGAAGGGATTCGGCGTCAAAACCGTGGGCCAGCCGCTCCGGAACCGGCTCGAAGATTTTGTTCCCGGGCAATCGCTTCGTGAAAAGCGAGCCAGATTGCGCGCGTCGGCCGAGTACCCGGTGATCCTGTCGCGGGCAGCGGATGACTACGAGCGGAACATCCTTCTCATGATCGAGGCGGCCCGGAAGTTCGGAGTGACGCCTCTCTTTGTGACCATGCCGGTGTGGAGCGAAAAGGAGGATCCTGAACTGCCCGTCCTGAACGCGCGGCTCGTGGAGGTTTGCGCGCGGGAGGAAGCGCCATTCGTTGATCTGGCTTCGATCAAGCTGCCGGAAGGCGAAAGCTGGTTCGGCCCGGTGGGCCATCACCTCGGCAAAGATGGGGCGGCCCGGATGGGAAAGATTCTCGCGGCGGCAGTGGCCCGTCTCGTCGCTCAGGAAACGCCGGAGCCCTCGTCGCCATGGTAGAGCACCACCGTGTCACCGGAGGAGAGGAACGGCGACGCGGGCGGTGTATTCTCCGCGCGGCGCCTGTCAAAACCAGGCATCCGGGGTTGTTACGGTGCCACGCGAGCGTAGCTTTCCCGCGCCCGGCGCAAATCAGCGATTGACCCGTAGGGCGCCCCCGTGTAATACGGAGGCCCCTTCCCAGGGGCGCCGGACCTTCCAGCGCCCGGGCGATCGGAGCATTCCCGCTCGCACCTGACCGAAAGAAGCTGTCCGATGCAGTTGGGTCATTCGAACCGGCGTCCCAGGTTCCGGGGCGTTTCGCACGCATTCGGGGCCGTGGCAAGCGTGGCCGGTGCGGTCCTCCTCTGGCAGGCTTCTGTGGGGGATCCGGGGAAACAGGTCTCGATGATGGTGTTCGCGGCCAGCCTCATCGGGTTGTACACGAGCAGCGCCACCTACCACCTCGGCGAGTGGAGCGGGAAGCTCTACGGTTTTTTCCGCCGACTCGACCACTCCATGATTTTCGTTCTCATCGCAGGGACTTATACGCCTTTCTGTGTGCATGCGCTTGAAGGTTCGGCCAGGCTGACGATGCTATCACTGGCCTGGGGTGCGGCGCTGGGGGGGGTGGCCACGAAGCTCCTGTTTCCCCGGCTCCCGCGCTGGGTCACCGTGCCTCTTTATCTGGCCGTGAGCTACATCGCGCTGGTGGATATCGAAGGACTGGCCGCAGGGCTCCGGCCGGCGGCGATGGGGCTCGTTGTTCTGGGCGGGGTTTCCTACACGGTGGGGGCGATCATCTACGGACTCCGGCGGCCCAATCCCGTACCGGGCGTGTTCGGCTACCACGAGGTTTTCCACCTGCTGGTCATCGCCGGCAGCCTCTCGCACTTCCTGGCCCTGCTGTATTTCGTCGCCCCCGTTGCTCGCGTTTAGGCGACGCTTCGTTTCATAAAAACCTACCTGAAGATTCCGAATATCTTGTTGACCCAGTTGTTCATGACTCGCTCGACCTCAGTGTCCGGTGTCGGCGCGGGGGCGCGGGCCGTGCGCAGGTCGGACCTCCGCCGGCAGTCGACCCGCGGCTCGGTTCCCTCGACGAAGGCTTCGAGAATTGTGGCCGGGCATTCCCGCGCCGGCAGAAGGCCGCTCTGCGGATCCACGCGGCGGAACGAGATTCCGGACGGCACCGTGAAGCTCAGCGGTGGGCGGCTGTCGAGGATCGGCCCCATGGCGGACGCCCAGAGCGGCAGCGCGGTGGAAGAGGAGGGGAGTCGCATAGGCCGCCCGTCGTCGTACCCCACCCAGGCGGCGGCGACGAGATCGGGCGTATAGCCCACGAACCAGGCGTCGCGGTAATCGTTGGTGGTGCCGGTCTTGCCCGCAAGTGGGCGCGTGAAACCGCGGGCGCGGAGGGAGCGCGCGGTGCCGCGATCAACGACTCCTTCCAGAATGTGGTGCACGAGATAAGTCGCGCGCGGATCGGCGACCGCGTGCGTCTCGACGGCGCGGCGCGCGATCACGTTTCCACCGGCGTCGGTGACGCCCCAGAGCAGATGGGGCTTCACTGCGGTTCCAAGCATCGGGAAGACGGTGTAGGCGCCGGCGAGGTCGACCAGACTCGTTTCCGCAACACCGAGCGCGAGCGCCGGGACGCGGGGGAGATCGCCGCCCCACCCGGCGGCGGCGGCTGTGCGCGCCACGTCGGCGATCCCCGTCCGTTGCGCGAGGCGCACGGTGGGCACGTTCAGCGAGCGCTCGAGCGCATATCTGACGGTGACCGTCCCGCGAAATCGACCATCGTAGTTCGCGGGCTGCCAGATCTTGCCGCTGGCGCGAACCGAGACGGGGGCGTCCTCGAGCGGGCTGGAGGGGGTCAGGTCTCGCGGGTGCGACTCGAAGGCCGCGAGGTAGACGAAGGGCTTGAAGGTCGAGCCCGACTGTCGACTGGCGGTCGCCGCCCGGTCGAAGGGGCGGCGTGAAAAATCGCGTCCGCCGACGAGGGCCGCGACGGCGCCGTCGCGCGTACCGACGATTGCCAGGGCGCCCTCCAGAGGCGCCTCGCCCTTTTTCAGGAACGGATGATCCGTCTCGAGACGGGCGAGCGACTGGCGGACGGCGGACTCGGAAGCCGCCTGCATCGAGACATCGAGCGTGGTGTAGATGTCGAGCGGATCGCCGGATAGCGTGTCGCGGCCCAGTAGCGCTCCGGCCTCGCGGAGGGCCTGCGCGAGAAAGAAGGGGGCCTCGAGCGTTGCCCTGCCGCCGATGGCCACGCGGAGCGGGCTCTTCGCCTCGGCCGAAGCCTGCGCGGCGGTGATGAAGCCTGCCTCGCCCATGTTCCGGATGACCCGATCGCGGCGCTTGCGCGCCCGCTCCGGCGCCCGGAGCGGAGAATTGGGGTTTGGCGCCGAGATGACGCTGGCGATGGTCGCGGCCTCGGCGATGGTGAGTTCGGACGCCTGCTTGTCGAAGAAAGAGCTTGCCGCCTGCCCGACGCCGACGATGCTCGCCGCCCCGTCACGCCCCAGGTAGACCTCGTTCAGGTACCACTCGAGGATCTCTTTCTTGGTAAGGCGGTCCTCGATCATCCAGGCGAGGATCGCCTCCTTCGCTTTCCTGCGCCAGGCGCGCTCGGGCGTAAGAAATAAATTTTTGGCGAGCTGCTGGGTGATCGTGCTCGCGCCTTCGCGGATTTCGCCGGCGCGAAGGTTCACGACCATGGCGCGAAGCACTCCGATCAGATCGATCCCGGGGTGGTGATAGAAACGTGCGTCTTCCGCAGCCAGCACCGCCTCCGGCACGTGGGGGGGGAGCTTCGCGAGACGCACGGGACGTCGCGCCTGCCAGCTGCCATTCCAGGTTACGTCGAGCATCAGCGGCTCCAGCGTGGCCTGTCGCCGCTCGGCTCCGTCGTTTCGATCGACGATTCTTCTGACCCTGCCGCCCTCGTTCTCGATGACGGCAAGACGCGCGGGGATCGATCCCTGCGGGTCGGTGAACCCACGGAGGTAGATCTCGATGACCCCCTTCCGCTGCCGCCAGGTACCCGGGTCCGCAAGGTCCGGGTCGCGCCGGTAGCGAAGCCTCTCGATGCGGTCGAGCACGCCCGCTCGCTCGAGGTCGAGGCCTGGGACGATTCGAAGGCGATCGGTGTAGAAGCGGGGACCTCCCTGGCCGAAGCCCGCCTGGAGGCGCTCGTCGAGCCGTCGCTCGAGGACGTAGAACTGGAGCGCCAGCGCGGCGATCGCGAGCAGCGCGATCGCCAGCAGCCCTAGGCGCAGCCACCGCCCCAGACGGCTTTGCCGGGTGCGTTTCTGTTTTTTCGTGCGCTTCTTCATGAAGAGTGGCCGCGGTCTCCGGGGGGAACGCTCAGGGCTCGCGGGGGGACGCCGCCTCGGGTTGACGGCGGGTGCGCCGGAACCTTCGACGGGGAGAGGCGCAATTTGCCGGCGCTTCAAACAAACGCCCCGCCGCGAGGGGCGGGGCGTCTGGCTGGAGGCGTATCATCTTATGAGACCGCAGCCAATCCTGGCGCCGGCATTGCCCGAGGGCTGGCTCGAGAGGTCGTCCGGGTCTGCGTGGACGACAATCGCGCGTCCGACAATCGCCGATGCCCCGTCGCCGAGCGTCACGCCCTGGGTGATGAGCTCGAGGGTGCCGGAGCCATCCGCGGCGATCGTGATGTTGCCGAAGTCTCCCGGGTGGTGCTCGGCAGCCCCCGGGGCGCCATGGGCGACACCGGCGGGGTTGAAATGACCGCCCGCGGAGGATGCATCGTCGGCGCTGCAGTCACCGATCTCGTGGATATGGACGCCGTGGTCACCCGGCTTGGCGCCGGAAACCTTGACGACGACGCGCACGCCGTCAGCTGTTTGCTCGAAGCCGGCCGCACCCGAGAGGCTGCTGCCGCTTCGGGGCTCGATCCTGGCGCTCGCAGTCGCACGCCCGGGGTCTCCTCGGTCGGGTTGAAGACTCTCTTCCTGGATGCCGCCCTCCGCGACGGGCGCGGGCTCCTGTGCGGCCTCCGGGGACGCCGGCTCCTCGACCACGCCCTCATCGGCAGGCGGCTCGGTCACTTGCTCCCCACCGCCGCAACCCGCGGCGATCAGCAAGAGCGCGGCGGCGGCGCAGAGCGATAGGTTCCATGAGCCAATTCGTCTGGATGGCGGCCCCCCTGCATTCATGGCGTCTCTCCCGTTCGGTGGTTCGATATTATCGGTTCGGCGTAGTGCGGCGAAGGCCTGCCGGGTCGGATCGCACGTCTGAGATGCCGTGCACAACAACTGCCCCACGTAACCATAGTGTGACGAGCGGGCGGGCGTCAACGTGGATCTGGGGGCAAGCACTTTTCCTCTATCCCCGCGGCGTTGTATGTTGTGTAAAATCTCGCCCGACCACTTCCCCACTCCCAGGGAGACCCCATGCGAGAGTTGCGCCTCGAGCGCCCCGTAGTTTTCTTCGACACCGAAACCACGGGGACGGACCCCCGCCAGGACAGGATCGTCGAGTTTGCCGCCGTGAAGCTTCATCCAGACGGCCGGCGTGAAACGATGCGAACCCTTGTCAACCCGAAGGAGCCCATTCCGCGCGAGGCCTCGGCGATCCACGGAATCACCGACGAGGCTGTTAGCGACGCCCCGACATTCGGTGAGGTTGCGGCCGACATCCTCAAGTTCATCGACGGCTGCGATCTCGCGGGATACAACGTCGTCAAGTTCGACGTGCCGCTGCTCCGGAAGGAACTGGAACGGATCGAACTGCGATTCGAAGAAGAAGGTGTGCGGCTCCTGGATCCCCAGGTCATCTTCTTCAGCCGCGAGCCGCGGGATCTGAGCGCCGCAGTCCGGTTCTACTGCGGCCGTGAACTCGAGGGCGCCCACGGTGCGCTTGCGGACACGGAGGCTTCGCTCGACGTTCTGCTGGCGCAGATCGCCCGCTACCCTGATCTCCCGGAGGACGTGGCCGGGCTCGCCGCCGCATCGACCATGCTCTCCGACGATCGCTTCGTCGACAGCGACCGGCGGTTCGTGTGGCGGCACGGCGAGGCTTACTTCAACTTTGGCAAAGTGAAGGGGAAAAGCCTGCGGGAGGTGGTGGAAAAGAACGCCGGATACCTCGGGTGGATCCTGGACCGCGATTTCTCGGAAGAGGTAAAGGAGATCGTCCGCCGCGCCAAGCAGGGCAGGTTCCCGAAGCAGGACGCGACGCCCGGCGAGCGGGACGACGGTTGAGCCAGGGCAGGAAGGAGACAAGCCGATGAGCGCCGCAAGCGGTCCGCCGCCGGGTATGGCGGATCTGTACGGCCGTTACCGCCAGGCCGTCAAGGACCAGCGCCTGCCGCTTGCCATGGTGGATCTCGACGCGCTTGATCGGAACATCGAACTCCTCCTGGGCGATGCACGCCATCGGGGCAAGACACTGCGTCTCGCTTCGAAATCTGTCCGATGCCTGGCGCTGATCGAATACATCGTGAAGCACGGCGGCGGAACCGTCGCCGGGATCATGGCCTACACGGTGGAGGAGGGGGCCTTTCTCGTCGAGAAGGGCTTCGATGACATCCTCGTGGCTTACCCCTCCGTGCAGCCGTCAGATGCCCGCCTTCTCGCCGAGGCGAACGGCGGTGAAGCCGTGCTGGCCATCGTCGTCGACAGCCAGGAGCATCTCGAGCGTCTTAACGCTGCCGGGGAACGCGCGGGGACGCGGATTCCCGTCGTCGTCGAGATCGACATGTCCTGGCGCCCGCTCGGAGGGGCGTTCCACTTGGGCGTGCGGCGCAGCCCGCTCAGAACCCCGGAGGCGCTGGTGGCGCTGGCGCTGAGCGTGGACGACTACGCCGGGCTCCGCTTCCACGGGGTGATGGGCTACGAAGCGCAGATTGCGGGGCTCGGAGACGACAACCCGTTTGCCAGGGCGCTCAATCCGGCGAAGCGATTCATCCGGACCCGCTCCCGCCCTCACGTTGAGCAGATGCGGCGAAGAATCGACGAGATGCTCCGCGCGCGCGGCATTCCTCCGAAGGTTTTCAACGGAGGTGGCACGGGTAGCCTCAACTGGTGCACCCACGAGAGCGCGCTGACGGAAGTCACGGCGGGATCCGGGTTTCTTGCAAGCCATCTCTTCGACTACTATCGTGACTTCAAGCTGAACCCCGCGGCCTACTTCGCGCTCCAGGTGGTCCGGAGATCGGATAGCGGTTTCGTCACCTGCCACGGCGGCGGCTACGTCGCCTCGGGCGAGGCAGGCGCGGATCGGCTCCCGCGGCCCTGGCTGCCCGAAGGGCTGCGGCTTCTTCCCGTCGAGGGCGTGGGCGAGGTGCAGACGCCGCTCATCACCCCCGAGGGGGTGGATCTGGATCTCGGCGACCCCGTTTTCTTCCGGCACACGAAGGCGGGCGAGCTCGCCGAGCATTTCAACGAATACCTTCTCGTCCGGGGCAATCGCGTGGTGGAACGCGTTCCGACCTACCGCGGGATGGGGCGCGCGTTTCTTTAGGCAGAAGGAGCGACCGTGTACGACTACATCATCGTGGGTTCCGGCGCGTCGGGATCGGTGATCGCGCGCAAGCTCACCGAGGCCGGCGCCCGATGCGTCATGCTGGAGGCCGGCAAGCATTTTACGGCCGATACCTTTCCGGACGACGAGCTGGGCGGCAACGTCGACCTCTACTGGAACGGCGGCATCGAGTTGAACACCGACGCCAATCTGGCCTTCCTTCGCGCCAAATGCGTGGGCGGCACCACTATCGTGAACCAGTGCCTGCTCGACCGTTTCGACGATTTGGCCTGGTCGGACTGGAAGGCCGAGTCGGACGTCTCGTTCTTCACCCCCGACCAGATGGCGCCGCACTACGAGGCGGTCGGGCGGCACCTCTCGATCAAGACGCTTCCCGAGAACCTCCGAAACGGCAACGCCCGGGCCATGGTGCGCGGCTTCGAGAAGCTGGGCCTCCGGTACGCGCCAATGGAGCGGGGGCAGACCGATTGCAACACCGGTGCGGGGAACGACTGCATCGCATGCCTGAACGGCTGCCGCCTCGACTCGAAGCAGAGCATGCTGGTGACCTTCCTGCGGGAGGCCCTGGCTGCGGGCCTCGAGCTTCGCCCCGAGTTCCAGGTCGACACCATCCTGGCGCCCGGCGGACTCATCCGGGTGCGGGGGGTCGGCCCCGCGGGGCCCGAGGAGATCACGGGCCGGCGCCTGGTGCTGGCCGCCGGGGTCTTCGGCAACGTCCAGATCCTGCTCAGGTCGGGTTTCGGGGAGAAGCTCCCCGCGATCGGCGCGGGCTTCAGCTCTCATCCACAGTCGATGCACTTTGGCCTCTTCCGGGAGCCCGTCGACGCGCACAAGGGCTCCTTCCAGACGGTCAAGTCGAAGGACCCGGGAATCCGGGTGCGAGGCTTCAAGCTCGAGAACGTCTTCGCGGGGCCCATCGCGCTGGCCATGCTGGTCCCGGGCCTTGGGGCGGAGCATCAGCAGATGATGCGGCGCTATCGGCACATGGCCTGCATGGAGGTGGCGGTTCGGGACGAGAACAACGGCAAGGTTCGGATCAACAGCAAGGGAAGGGTGAGAGTGGAGAAGCGCCTGACCCGCCAGGACCAGGCGCGGGCGGCGGACGGCGAGCAACTGATCGACGACATCATGCGGGCAGCCGGGGCCTACGACGTGCTCCACACGCGCTTCTGGTTCGGGGTGCATCTCATGGGCGGCTGCGCCATCGGGCGCGACCCCCGGAGGTCGGTCGTCAACGAGGGGTTCAGCCTCCATACGCAGCGCAACATCTACATCGCTGATTCGAGCGCATTCGTGAACGCCCCCGGAATCAACCCCTCGCTCACCATCATGGCCATCTCGCACCGGGCGGCGGAGACCATGCTGAAGGAGGCTTCGTGAGCGCGATTCTCTCAACCCGGCAGGTCGCGGTTCTCGGGCGGATCGGCGACATCATGATTCCGGGCGGCGGCGATTTTCCCCGCTTCAGCGACACCGGTTGTTTGACTCATATCGATCCCCTCCTGCGCGCAATGCCCCCGGAGGATCTCGCGGGGCTCAAGGGGCTGCTTTCGATTCTCTCGTTCCTGCCGGCGGGCCTGCTCGGCCGCTTCCTTCACTTCGTGGCGAAGGAGCGGCGCGGCCTTGGGCCCGTGGCGGGCGCTTTGCGCAACATCGATCTCGGCCTGAAGGGGCTCGTCATGTCGACGTACTACTCGAACAGGGCTCGGGCCGGCTATGCAGGGCCGAGGGTGTTCGACGCGATGGGCTTCGCGCTGCGGGTGGTGAAGCCTTAGCCTCTTAGCAGAAATAAATTTCCATTATTGAGAAATACTTTCCGTCGACCGGTGACATACCCGGGTGTCAGGCTTCGGCCCGCTTTTCCGATTGTCCTTTGAATTGAAGCGCTTCCGTTCGGACCGAAAGGATCCGCAATCCCGCGATTCCGTCGGCACGGGGATTGCATGGCTAATACGGCGCGGGCTCCGGCGATTCCTGCCGGCGTTGCTCACTCAGGCCAGCGCAGAAGAGGAAATCCAGCATGACGCGAATGGCCCGGTGGGTGGCCGTTCTGGTCGCCGCTGCGCTAGCGTGGGCCCTTCCCGAGGCTCACGCCGCAGAACCGCTCCGCGTGCTTCTCCCCGCGAATTCCAACACCTACTTCGAAACGAGCCTGCCGGCCAGGATTGGACTAAAGGACCCGGTTCAACCGGCCACGCTCGTCGTGACGCTGGACGGCTTCGACGTCACTCCGACTTCACCCTGGGATTGGGAATAGCCACCGCCACTCTCGGCGGACTTGGCCCGGGCCCGCACGTGCTCGAAGCCGCGGCCATGGGGGAGGTTTTCGATCCCTTCCTCTTCCAGTTCGTCATCAAGACCTTCACCGCCACGTCGACCTTCTCTGTGGATACAGCCGTTTCCGTCGACGACTACATCGAACTGGGGATCGATTTCATGGCGCGCCGCGACCTCCTGGCGGCGCGTGACGCCTTCATCGAGGCCACAAGGCTGGATCGCAGCAACCAGCCTGCCGCACTCCTTCTTGCCCTCACGCGCATCGCGATTCTTCTCGACCCCACGCTTCCCGGGGCCAATCCGTTCGTTCTGGACTCCGCCGGCGAGTTCCTCGACGCGCTCGGGATGCCCGCCGAGGGGCGCGTTCTGTTCGACTGGACGGCCATGCTGCCGATGAACGCGGCCGGCCAGATTGAGCTTCCGCCGACGTCGCCCGGAATTCCGGACGTGCAGCGCTTCGCCGACCGGAACGTCCTTCTCCAGATTCGCCTGGCGCAGGCCCAGCTCCGGCGGATCAAGAAGGGTTTCGTCTATCACTTCCCGGCCGACCGCCTCGGCGAGGGGCTTGGCCCGGTGGAGGTGGACATTGCCGACGTGAAGGTGCTCCTGGGCGCGCTCTATCTCGCCGACGCCGCCATCCGCGTCGGGAATTCCTACAACCTGGATCCGGGCGCTATCGATGTCCTCGTGCAGCGGGGCTATGACCGCACGCTGGACGTCCAGCAGGACGTGATCCTGGCCAACCCCGACTTCCTTCGCCTGGTATCCACCTCCGATCTGTCGGCGCTCCGGCTGGTCATATATCTGGGGATCGACAACCTGCTGGCCGGGCTCAAGGCCCTCGACGCCGAGACCGACCCCCAGAACGACGACCTGCTGGTCATCGCGCCGGAGCAGTTCGAGAACGAGGCGAAGGCGAAGGAATTCCTCCAGGCCGTCCGGCGCTCGCTCTCCCGGACGACCGTGATTCCCGACGTCCGCTACGATCCGACCGACCCGAACGACGTCGATCTGTCCATGCCGGTCTTTCTCGGCGCCTGGATCAACCGCGACGGGACGGATCTGCGCGCGCTGCTCCCCGATTTCGCGCGCCGCCCGAGTGGGGAGAACGTCGTCCTCTCGCGGACCGTTCCCGATCCGACCTTCGGCGGGCTGCTGCCGGCCGTGACCCAGATGGACGTGATCTTCTGGGGCGACCAGGTGGAGCCCGAGCTCACGGTCCAGACGACCGGATTCCCCACCGATCCGAACATGTTCCACATTGCCGGAAGCGTGGTGGAGGAGACGCTGGCCGCAGGGCTGGACGTCATGAGCTGGAAGGTCACGCTGCGGCTCTACGGGCCGTCGAGCCAGATCCCGGTGGGGGCGACGTACGACGTGACGGGTTACTTCCCGCTCACGGTCCATCCGGACGGCACGGCCAGCTTCGACAGCTTCATCCGCTTCGTGGATCCCCTCGCCACGGACGCCGCCCTCGTTTTCGAAGCCGGCGATCTGAACGGGAACGTCCAGCGCACGACCGTGGGGCTCGACTTGCTCGCGGCGGCCTTCCTCGATCCGGCGAGCGCCTTCGCCGTCGCGCCGATCCACAATGGAGACGGGCTCCACGGGCGCTTCGTCCAGACCGGCACGAGCTCGGTCTGCTGTGATGCGCCGGACCTCGACCAGGCCGAGGCGACCCTCCTCCTGGAGCCCGGCGATCCGGGCGTCGTCTCGGTGGTCGAGCAGATGATCAACCGGGACCTGAACCTGAGCCGCTCCAACGGGGGATTCCCGAACGCGTTCCCCGGCGTGGCGCGGCTTTCGGGCTTCATCCGCGTCGACGTGCCCGGCCCGATCGACTTCCAGATCTATGAGTGCTGTCAGGTCGCGACGCGCCTGCGAATCGGCGGGAAGAACGTCCTGGACTTCCCGAGCCGCTTCTCCGGCAGGACGAACCGGGCGGTCAACTTCCCCGTGCCGGGCTTCTACGCCTTCGAGCTGATCTTCGCGACCAATACCAGCTTCCCCGAGCTAAGGGTCCACATGGCGCCCGGGGAGGGAGGAAGCGCCAGGTCCTCCAGTCCCTACGTTCCGTTGAAGATCCTCTACCAGTCCCTGGACACCGACGGCGACGGCGCGACCGATTCGGTCGAGACGGCCAACGGGCTCGATCCGAACGATCCGAACGACCTGGACAGCGACCACGACGGCGACGGCCTGACGGCGAGGCAGGAGCTGGCGATC
Organism: Deltaproteobacteria bacterium; assembly: GCA_030698575.1. Classification (GTDB taxonomy): domain Bacteria; phylum JAUYMQ01; class JAUYMQ01; order JAUYMQ01; family JAUYMQ01; genus JAUYMQ01. Next base: position 502 of record JAUYMQ010000366.1, on the reverse strand, counting down.
GGCACGAACGCGGGCAACCCCGACAGCGATGGCGACACGCTGGGCGACGGGGAGGAGACGATACCCGGCGTGGATGGATTCATTACGGACCCGACCCGGACGGACACGGACGGCGACGGCCGGCCGGACAACACTGATCCGATCCCCGTCCTTGCGCAGGCCGAGCTGACGGCTGCCAGCCCGGTAATCCGTCCGTCTGCCGCAGCGGTCACCGTGCAGCTCCGCCTCCGCGACGGCACCCCGGTTGAGAAGGCGGGGGTTCCCTTCCGGCTCACGACCACCGGGAGCGCCCGATTTGCAGCCGCCGCGACCGAGGGGACGCTCGTCTCCGGCGGCGGGACCACTACGGCGAATGTGCAGAGCTCCGCCCTGGGCAGGGTGACGATTGATCTTACGGACACGGTGGCGCAGACCGTCAATGTGTTTTTCGCGGACAGCACGGGGGTCGGGATCGACGGGCAGCTCTTCTACTCCGACTTCGAATCGGACGACGGGGGCTTCG
>JAUYMQ010000344.1 GCA_030698575.1 Deltaproteobacteria bacterium | reverse complement strand
GCCCCCGGCTCCCCATACTTGCCCTCCATGATGTCGGAAACCTTGTAACCCTTCGTCGTGGTGCAGTTGTCGAACACCCGCTGGATGTAGACTTGGGACTTGCCCTCGAGGACGAATTTCCAGTGGTCCCGGAATCGATGGTCGTTCGTGAGCTCGGTGAGCTTCTGCGAAACGAGGGCGAAGATCATCCCGTCATCCTTGGAGTCGTAGAGCGGCTTGATCCCGTTGCCGCCCCATAATTGGAGGAAGGGATTGGAGCAGGAGGCGCCGCACTCGAGATCCTCGAACTCGAGCCAGGTATTCGCCGGCAGCACAATGTCGGAATACTCGGCCGATCCCGTCCACTCGACTTGCTGGTCGACGATAAGGTCGACCTTGGGATTAACGTGGACGAGAAGGTGGTAGACCCATTTAGCCTGGTTGATGAGGTTGGCGTTGCAGTACCACATCGCCTTGGTGGGCGACGGCATGTGGGTTCGGCCCGTGAAGTTCTTGCGCCCCTCTCCCGGCGTGTCGACGATCAGGGGCCGATCGCCAAAGCCCCAGTAGCTCATTTCCTCGCCATGCAGAAGTTCGCGGATGTTTTCGGGTCGGATTTGTCCATCCGGGTCGAGCACCTGATTAAAGGGGTCTTCTTTCACCCAGGCGCCGCCGACACCCGGCCCCGACCACCCGGAGCCCTGTAGCAGCGCGCCCTTGTAGTTTCCGGCCCAGGTATGCGCGCCTGCCCCGTGGAAGCCGACGCTGCCGATCAGCATCAGCGGCAGAAAGGTCGCGCGATTGTGTAGTGTCGCATGATAATAATGGTTGATGCCCTCGCCGAAGTGGATCGCCACTGGGTAGGCCTCGCGGGGCCTGCCGACAAAGTCAGGATCCCAGAAACGACGCCCGAAATCCTCGACGAGCTTTTCGATCAGCTCTTTCGGCGCCCCGCAGATATCGGCCGTGGTATCGAGGTCGTAGTCCCGGAGATGCTCCCGATACATCTCCCACACCGTCATCACCTCGATCTCAGCCCCATCCAAGAGCGTGACACGACCCCTCCACTCCAGCGCGGGGTCGATGCCGGCGTCTGCAATTTTGCGGCCCACGTCGTCGCGGCTGATCGGCCTGAAACCCCGCGATGTGAGGTCGTAAACGACGAAATCGCCGAGACGGTCGCGTTGCTCGGCAGTCATCCCATGGATCGTGAAGCTGGGCCCGCGACTGATGTCCTTGTTACGGTATCCGCGAATGACGTCCTCCGGCTTGAGCCGTTTGAGGGTATCGGTCCGTACGAGCAGCGGGAAATCGGTGAACTGCTTGACGAACGGCGCGTCATACCAGCCCTTGTCCATAAGGGCCTTGGTCACGTGGAGAAAGATGGCCGTATCCGAGAGGCCGGGCCGAACCGATATCCAGTAATCCGCTTTGGTCGCCGCCGGATTGTACTCTGGCGCGATCACGGCGATGCGGGCGCCGCGTTCCATCAATTCCGTCAGCCAGTGCGCCTCCGGCATCTTGTTCTCGATCAGGTTCTTCCCGACCTGAACCGTAAACTTCGTGAAGCGGAGGTCGTTGAGGTCGATGTCCGAAGTCTGCAAACCATGCACGAACGGCTGTCCTGGCGCCTGGTCCCCCCGCCAGGTGTATTCCGACCACTCCCGCGCTCCTTTCGCCTCGCCCGGCCCTACGCCACGCACATGCGCGTCCACCAGACCAAGCAGATTAGCCATCCGGAAGAGGCCGAACTTTCCGATGACACCGTGAATGGGCAGCGAACTCCCGAGTTTGATCGTCCTCGTGCCGGCGCCCTCCCAGTGCTCGAGCATCTCGGCGGGATAACCGTCCTTCTCGATGAGCCGTCGTTTTCCTTCCTCACCGCTGTAGGTGCGCGCGATCGCCATCAGGCCTTTGGCCAAGTAGGTGGCCGCTTCATCCCAGGACACGCGGACGAAGTCGTCCGTTCCCCGCGAATCGAACCTGTATTTCGTGCGCAGCGCGGGATCGTCCGAAAGGGCGGGGAAGCCGTCATCGGCCCATTGCCTCCAGCCCTTCCGGATCATCGGACCCTTGGCCCGGTAGGGGCCGTACACCCGCCGGTGTATCGTATAGCCCTTGAGGCACATGCGTGGATTCCAGGCGTACGTCGCCTTGTTGCCGTAAAGGTCCGAGTACCTCTGGTAGTCGTAGTTCTGCTCGAGGCGGATCACGACGCCGTTGCGCACGAAGGCCCGCACGCGGCACATGTGGGTATCGTTGGGCGCGCAGATAAAGGTGAACGTGCGGTCGTAAGCGTACTGGTTACGGTAGACTTCCTCCCAGTCGCGGTCGGGGTAGTATTCCAGCGGGTTTTCGATTTGCGCGACCACGGCCAGGGCGCGGCCTTCGAAGCCCGGCTCCGCCGCGAGGCCGCGCAACGCTTGCGCCCCGGCCGCGGCGCCGGCGACTCCCGCCGCTCCCATCAACAAATGTCTGCGACTGATCTTTCGCGTTTTCATCGTCTCGTCCCCGGACGGTGTCTCCGCCATGTTCCCTTCCCCGGCCATCAATGGCTCTTATAGTCGCGCAGCTCTTCCTTGCGCGGCTCGTAACCCGTTGCCCGATAAAGATAGATGATGACCTTCCATCCTTCTTCGGGCGTGAAATCGTAACTATGGAGCGTGGAGACCTGAGGGCCATCGGCGGAAGCTACCCAGCGCGGCATCGGGCTGTTGAATTGATTCTGGATGCCGCCCGTCGTCATCCGCCAGTACACGTAACGCATCGTCAGCTGCGCGATCGTACCCACGTCGCGAAAGTCCGCGGGCCGGATCGGATAACGGAAGCCGGCCGCCGCTGGACCATTGCCGTCGAGCTTCTCGCCGTGGCAGACGGCGCAGTTAGCCGCATAGAGCTTCTTGCCTTCGGCGATGTCTTCGGCGCGCCATTTCGCGGGATTCGCCGCCCACTCCGGCACCTGGATCCGGCCCAGGACCTCCTCTCCGACCGTCGGATGCCGCTGGAAGATCTCGACCGGCGGCGTATACCGCGGCCGCACGGCGTCGTAGGCCCACCATCCCGCGACCAGGGGCAGCACCGCGAGGAGCGCCCAGCGTTGGGCGCGCAGAACCGGACCTTCGTCTCCAGCGCGAACGAAGAAGTTCCAGAACCGTCTTATGCGATCGTCGTCGAGCGTGAGGTGAATGACGACGCCGAGCACCACGAAGCCCATGTACAAGAGGATGACGCTTTGGGGGATCACCGGCCGAATCAGCTTCAGCATTACGAAAACGAGGACGACGACTAGTAGCGCGCCAACGGGAAGCGGCACGGAAAACCGGTTTCGGCTTTGCGTGTCGGCGTTCATTTCTTCTTCTCCGGCTCGATCAGATAGCGCGTCAGCGCGTAAATTTGCGCGGCGGTCAAGCGTTTCCCGTAGTCGTCGGGCATCGTCTCCTTGGGAAAGTCGCCCACTTCCACGGCACGCGGATCAATGATCGATTCCATGATGTAGGCTTCGGGGGTCACACCCCGCGCGGCCGCAGCCTTTTTCAATAACGTCGTCTCGAAGGGCGGCCCGACGAGCACTTCGCCGGGTTTCAGGCTGTGGCAAGTGAGACAATCGAACTTGGTGAGAATGTCCTTGGGATCGGTCGCACCTGCCGTCCCTTCCCCCTGGGTCGTCCTCGCTGTTTCTGCCTCGGCCGGCGGTCGCGGCAAATCGCCCACCCGCGCCGTCGGCTTGCCGCCCAGGGACTGGAGGTAGGCGACGGCGGCTGTTACTTCTTCGTAGTTGAGCTTGGCCGGAGCCCGCACGGAAGAGGGCATGATGCCGGCGTACCCCTCGACCAGATACGCTCCGGGCTCATAGAGGGCCTGGGCCAAATATTCGACCAAGTTGCCCGGGCCGCCAGGGACACCTTGGACTCGCCGCGCCGCAATATTGGCGAGATTAGGGCCTCGCCCATGGCCCTTGACGCCGACACCGGGCTCGATCGTGTGGCAGGCGAGGCAGCCCCTTTCGCGAACAATCGCCTTGCCGAGTCCCGCAAGTTGGGAAGGCGACATCGCCGCCGTGATCTGCCTCGTCTTTGGCGGCTCCCAGCGGGTCTGTGGGATCCAGTTGGCGAACCAGACGATGAAGCCAAGCACGATCAGGGCCGGCAAGGTCGCCGCCGCATAGGAAGATGTCCGACTCACGTTCGAACTCCTTCCGAAGTCGCCGCAGGCTCACGAGTCCCCGGCGCGAGGCGCGGCGGCGCGCCCCTCTCCGCCATGGCCGAGATCGCAAAGGCTATCGCGAGCAACGCGAAGAAAACGACAGTGATCAAGGTGACCATGATCGCCGCCTCTCCCAGGGTGGGAAGGCCGGCGCTCGCGGATGTGTCCTGCACGATGCCGAAGACGTGCCAGTTGAGGCGTGCTCCGCTCCGCGCATAGCCCATCAGCCCCATTAGCCAGACGATGACGAAGGCCAACGTGACGAGAACGTATTGACCGCGCCGGGGCATGCTGCCCCAGCGCACCTCGGCGACCGTTCGCGATCCGCGGAGCAGGAGCAGATCCAGAACAAAAGTGACGACGATGCCGGCGATGAGCACGACGATTTGCCAAATGGAGGTGGCGATCCGGACGTCGGCAGGGGCGAAGTAGCCGTAGACTCCGAGCGCCGTGATGGCGAAAGCCGTCAGACCGACCAAGCCCCATTCCACTATGGTGCCCGTCCGCGCCCAGGGAACAGTCAGAACCTTGCCGGCCCGTCGATAGAGGAGATAGCTCACGTAGAGCACCACGAGGACAAGCGTCACCGCGATCATCTTCGGCGCCATGAGGCCGAGGGCGCCGAGGAGCGGGTGGAACTGCCCGGTCGATTCCTCGATCGAGGCAGCCATGGTGTGCGGCGTCGCCCATACCATGAACCCGAGAATGAGAATGACGTTGAAGGCCGGTATCCAACGCCGCTGGGGTTCGGAGCCGGGGATTCGCAGGAGCCCGAGCCAGGCGTAATAGGCCGCACCAATGAACAGGATGGCAATGACGATGGCCTGGATAATGAACAGCCACGAGAGCACCCCGCCCATCAGCGTCACGCCATAGGTGGCCGAGAAGGCGAAGAGCTCGAAGCCGAAGTAGTACCCCGCGAAGGGCAGGAAGAGCATGGTGAAGAGAGCGATCAGGTTGCCCGTGTACCCCATCCAATCATAGAGGGCCCTCTCGTTCTCCGTACGAGCGCTCAAGAATCGGTAAGCGGCGTATGCGGCGCAAAGCAGCGCGCCGAAGGTGATGTTGGCGATCAGGCGGTGGATGTTGAGCGGCATCCAGCCCGGGTTCCACACCGCGTCATAGAGGCTGACGAGCGCGCCCTGATGGTCCACCCCGGTCGGCGTCATCATGAACGTCGCCCAGGCATCGGCGATGAACATGACAATCGTGCCGAAGATGTTGAGGAACAGGCCCAAGACCAAGTGCGCCCACTTGCGGTCGCCCTGCAGTCGGTCCCACGCGTAGTACCAGAAGTAGAGGCACAGCGTTTCGGCGACGAAGAATAGCGGATAGACCACGAACGTCGGCCCGAACGTATTCGTGAGATACCCCATGAACCGCGGGTAGGCGCTGAACAGAATAAACCCGAGAAGCGCCCCCGTAATGGCGGTCAAGGAGTACGCCGCGGGGAGCAAACGGGCCATCTCGTGCGCCAGCCAGTCGTACCGGGTGGCCGCCGCCGCGTCGTGCTTGGCCATGCGCCAGCCGAAGAACTCGATCACCAGAGCGAACATCGGCACCGCCAACACGAAGGCGGCGAAGTCGAGATGTAGCTGAGCCGCGACCCACACCACGAGCCGGCTGTCCATCAAGGCAGGGGCGGCATATTCGGGTGCCAGCGGCGCCCCCTGTGCGGCGGCGACGCCGGCCTCGAAGACGGCGGCGACGGCCGTAACAACAAAGAGGTATCGAGTGACGAGCCTCCGCGCGCACGCCATAACCACGGTCTCCCTCATACCTTTCGCTTTCTTCTGGCGACGGAGCCGGATGGCGGAGAGGCATGGGCCCCGGATTCGCTTGCCGCTGACGGTCCGGGAATGCCGCTAACGCGTTCGAGAAACTCGTTCATCTCCCCAAGATCCTGAAAGTAGCTTTCCTCGCCGCCCTGAACGTGCTTGATATGCCCTCGCCAGACGGGCTCTCCGTTATGGCCGCGTTCCAACCAGATACGCGCCACAAACGACATCGACTTGCTCTCTCCCGCCATCTCGCGGGCATTCACTGATCTGTCCTCCGCAGGAACGACATCGGTTGGTTAGCAAGAGGAGGTAACATTTCGGTTACAACATGTGGACGTCCCCGGAGCGATTCGAGGGCTGTCGGGTCGACGACCGGAGTGGCCGTCCTTCACCGGAAAAAATGGCTTCGGAGCATTACCGACGGC
>JAUYMQ010000331.1 GCA_030698575.1 Deltaproteobacteria bacterium | reverse complement strand
GACGAGTTCGGCAGCTCGGTGGCGCTGAGCCGGTATGCCGCCGTCGTGGGAGCGCCGCTTCACAACGCCGTCGGGAACAACTCCGGCGCCGCCTACGTCTTCAGTCCGTACTACTCCGTTTGGAGCCAGAGCGCCGAGTTGCTCTCGAACGATCTCGCCCCCTTCGACGATTTCGGGCGCGCGGTGGCCATCCACGGCGACACGGCCGTGGTCGGCGCCCCGCTTCACAACGCCGTCGGGAGCGATTCGGGCGCGGCCTACGTTTTCCGGAAGGTGTACTCGACCTGGGTGCAGGAGGCTAAGCTTCTGCCCAGTGACCTGGCCCCCCTCGACAACTTCGGCGCTTCGGTGGCTATCAGCAAGGACACGATCGTTGTCGGCGCGCCGCTCCGAAACGACGTCGGCGACAATTCGGGCACGGCTTACGTTTTCACCCGGAGCTACTCGACCTGGACGCAGCAGGCGAAGCTCACGCCGCTCGATCTCGCGCCGCTCGACGAGTTCGGCCGGGCCGTTGCGATCTACAAGGACACGATCGTTGTCGGCGCCCCGCTGCACAACCAGGTGGGCGACAATTCGGGCGCCGCCTACGTGTTCCACCGCGACGGCGGCAAGTGGAAGCAGGAGGCCAGGATCATCCCGCATGATCTGGCGCCCCTCGACCACTTCGGCGCCTCCGTGGACGTGGACGGCAATTCGATAATCGCGGGATCGCCGCTTCGAAACGACGTGGGTGACAACTCTGGCGCCGCGTACCTCTTCCGGCGGTATGACTGGAAGTGGCGGCAGGAGGCGAAGATCACCGCCGCCGACCTCGCGCCGCTCGATAGCTTCGGCACCTCCGTCGGGCTCTCCTGGGAATCGGCGATCGTGGGCTCTCCCTTCCGGAACGACGTCGGGAACAACTCCGGCGCCGCCTACGTGCTCGGTGACATCCTGGATCGCTGCAAGGGCGACGCCATGTACGACTACGCCATGTACGGGGACGACGAGTACAAGGACGAGTGCGACGACGCGCCGCCGCCTTACCCCGGGCCTCCTCCGGGCGGCGGTGGCGGCGGCGGTGGCGTGATCATCATCATCAGGGTGAATCTGCTGGGCACGGGCGCTGACGCCGATGCCACGGCTGCGGCGACCTTCCGTGCCGAGGGGGGCGACGTGCGTTTCGAGCTGTCGGCCAAGCGCCTCGCGGCGGGCGACTACGACGTGATGGTCTCCGGTGAACCGTCGGCGACGCTGGCGGTGAGTGCCGCGGAGGCCGGGAAGCTGCAGATCGAAGAGAGCGCCGCGGCCCCGCCCGAAGAGCCCGGCGCGGGCTTCGATCCGCGGGGCAAGCGGCTCGAGGTGTGCCAGGGCGACACGACTTACCTGACGGTCGACTTCCCGGCAACGGTGGAGGAGGCCAGGCAACTGGCGCGGGGAGTCCGCATCCGGACCCCCCTCGAGTCGATGACGGAAGGTTCCGCGGCGCGCGGGACTATCGAATTCCGTTCAAGGCAAGGGCGCGATCAGGTGAAGTTGAACCTGCGGGACGTCGAGGACGGGCTTTGCACGCTGCGCGTGGGCGGGGTGGAGGTGGCTGAAGCTGAGGTCGTTCGCGGCAAAGCCAGGCTCGACTTTGACTCGGTGCCGGGAAAGGCGAAGCTGCCGCTCGGCTTCGATCCGCGGGGCCAGCTTGTTCAGGTCCTTCAGGAAGGGGAGGTGGCCCTGCAGGTCATCTTCCCGCTGGAGTGAGCCCGGCCGTTTCCGGCCCTAGTCCCAGTTCCGATCCTCTTCCAGAAGCCGGTCCATTTCCAGCGCCGAGATCGCGGGCGAAAAGTAGAATCCCTGCATCACGGTACAGCCCAGCGACATCAGGATCTCGCGCTGCTCGCTTGTCTCCACCCCTTCGGCGATCACGCCGAGCCTGAGGCTTCGCGCCATCGCGATGATGGCCTCGACCATGGTTCCCCTGTCGGGATCGGTTCCCAGGTCGGAAATGAAACTTCGATCGATCTTCAGCTTGTCGACGGGGAGCTTGTTCAGGTAGCGTAGCGACGAGTAGCCCGTGCCGAAATCGTCGATCGCAATGCTGATCCCCATCTTCCTAATCCTGGCGATCATGTCCAGCGCCGCATCCTCGTCCTGCACAAAGCTGCTCTCCGTCAGTTCCAGCTCCAGCATTTTTGGATCCAGCTTCGTCTCCTCCAGCACCTTCGAGATGATCTCGGGAAGATCCTGGTGGTTGAGCTGAAGCGCGCTGATGTTCACGGAAATGCCCAGGTGTCTCCCCAGTGCATCCTCCCACCGCTGCGCCTGGCGGCAAGCCTCGACCAGCACCCACTGCCCAATGGGGACGATCAGCCCCAGGTCTTCGGCAAGCGGGACGAATTCGTCCGGGGGGACGAGTCCCCACACCGGGTGATCCCACCGGAGCAGCGCTTCGGATCCGATTATCTTCGACGTTTTTATGTCGATCAGCGGCTGATAGCACAGCCGGAACTGCGAATTCTGAAGCGCACGCCGCAGCGCGACCAGCATCTTCGACCGCTTCTCCTCCTTGGCGTTCAGGATCGGTGAGTGGAAGTGGTGAATGTTCCGTCCAGCCCGCTTCGCCGACGCCATTGCCAGTTCGGCGTTCTTCAGAAGGGCGTCGACGTTGTCGCCGTCCTCCGGGTGCAGGCTCGAGCCGAAGCTGGCGGTCACGAAGATTTCCCGTCCCTCGAACACAAAGGGCTTCTGGAACGACGCGGCGACGCGTCTCACGAACAAACTCACGTCGTCGGCCTTCTTGACCTCCGTCAGGAAGATGGCGAACTCGTCCCCGCCGGCGCGCGCGAGCGTGTCGGTTTCCCTGACGGTGCCGGTCAGGCGTCTAGCGACCATCCGCAGAAGCTCGTCGCCGCCCGCCTGTCCGAGCAGATCGTTTGCCGCCTTGAACTGATCGAGGTCCATGAGCAAGAGGGCTGCGACGCGGTGATACCGCTTCGCCTGCGCGATGGCCGTTTTTGCGCGCTCGTAAAAAGTGCGCCTGTTCCAGATTTTGGTGAGATCATCGTAGCTCAGGATGTACTCGATGCGCCGCTCGATTCTCTTGCGTTCAAGGGCGTACTGGATCGCCCGGCGGAGCAGACGGCCGTCGATATGTTCCTTGATCAGATACTCCTGGGCGCCCGCCCGGAGCGACTGCGTGGTCAGGCGCTCGCTGTCGTGGTGACTGAGAACGACTATCGGAAGGTTGCTGTCCACGTTGCGAATGCGGCCCACCGTGCGCTCGCCGTCGGAGTCGGGCAGCGTCAGGTCGAGCAGCGCAGCATCGAAAGGGCGTTCGGCCAGCGCAACGATCGCGTCCGACATCGAAGCAGCGCGCTGGATGACGTAGGAACCGGGGGCTTCCTCTTGAAGGAAATCCTCGGCGATGCGTGCGTCGAGGGCGTTCTCTTCAATCAGAAGGATGCGAAGCCGTTGCTTGATCATGGGATCCAGACCTCCCCGAGCTCAGGGTATGGCGCAGCCGCCGTATCGCATGTCCTGCTTGGCGCCAGCGGATTCCCCGCGCACAGGGGGTGGCGACTCGCCCGACGAGGGGGAGCGCCTTTCGTTGCTCAGGTTTGGACTCCGTATGCGATACGGGTCGATGGAAACCTCGACGGTGGGCTTATCGGAACTTTGTGGTAGCGCTTTAGACCCCTGGGGGGCTCGGGAGGGTCAGGAGAGGGGTGGCGCGGACCGATCAGGCGGCCCCCGGGGGGCGGTGCGCACCGCCCTGCCGGCGGATCAGGCAAACCCCGGCGAGGAGGAGCAGCAGGACGAGCAGTGCTGTCGAAAGACCCGAAAGGGTGGGGATCGACTCGATGGGACCGGACTGGATGCCCGGGTCGGTGATGCTTATTCCGTTCAGCTCGCCGTTCACGTTGACCGAGTTTTCCACCACGGTGGCCGTGATCCCGGCCGCCTTGAGCTTCGCGTTCGCGTTTATGGCTGCGGCGATTGCACGGGCGACCTGGGCCGCCGAGGCGCCCCCGCGCGTCGTCACGACGATCGTCACCCCGTTCACCATGAAGCTCACCGAGCCTCCCTCCGTCGTGCCGTAAAACAACTCGGTGTGGAAGTTCGGGAGGAGGGGGGGCACGACTGCGATGCCGAAGGGATCGGCGAAGCTTCCGCCCGATGAAAGAACCGTCTGCGCCCCGGTGACCGGATCGACCCGGATCACCGCTCCCAGTAGCCCGCTCGCGCCCTGATCGAACACCAGAATGTCGCCGCCTGCCTCGAGCGCGATGCCGAAGGGCGCGACGAGGCTCCCCCCGGAAGAAACCGCCGCCTGCGCGCCGCTCACCGGGTCGACGCGAACGACGCTCGTCGCGCTCGCGTCAGCAACGACCAGATCGCCGCTCGCCTCCACGGCAACCCCGATCGGATTCGAGAAGAGCCCTCCCGACGAGATGGCAGCCTGCGCGCCTGAAACCGGATCGACCCGGATGAGGCCGCCGCTCCCGCCGAAGGCGTCCCGGTCGGCTACTACCAGGTACCCGCTCGTTTCCATCGCGATGCCGATGGGGTTCAGCAGGAGCCCTCCCGCGCTCACCACCGACTGGAACCCGGTTGTCGGGCCGATGCGGAGCACCTGCGCCGTGGCCGGATTGGTGACCACGAGATGACCGCTGCTCTCGACCGCGATTCCCGAGGGGCTCGTGAGGAGCCCGCCTGTCGAGAGGACCGTTTGCGTTCCCGTGATCGGGTTCACGCGAATGATCCCCCGCACGCGGTCGGCGACCACGACGTCGCCGTCGCTCTCGAAGGCGATGCCGAAGGGCTCGTCGAAGTTTATTCCGGAGGAGAGGGCCGTCTGCGCGCCGGTCTGGGAGCTGACGCGAAGGAGCCCGCCGGTCCCGCCGAAGGCGCTGAAGTCGCTCACGAGGATGTCGCCGGGGCTGGCGGGCGGGGTAGCGGGCGGCGTGAAGTCCTCGGGAACGGACAGGATGCCGAAGGGATCGGAGAAATAGACGCCCGACGCCACCACGTACTGCGTCCCGGTGGTGGGATCGATTCGAATCACCGTCCCGCCCGATCCTCCGAGATTCTGATCGA